>JAFGHB010000023.1 GCA_016930255.1 Methanomicrobia archaeon
AATAACTATGAAGTTAACATCAATGAGGACTACATAGAACTCCTGGAGCCTTCAGAAAATAGTATGATACATTCGATAATTTATAATGGACAAGAGTATGATTTTTATAAATTTAAAGAACAACTCAAAAATGATGTTCTAAAAAAATGGAATAGATTGGAAGAGCAATTTCAGCTAGTTAGAAAGCGTAATAGGAATTTACTCCAAGAAATTCTTAAAACAGATTTACGTAAAGTAATTATCCCTGAAGAAGTCGTACTAAGAGATGGAAGGATGATAGAAGTCAGGAAATATGTGAACCATAGATTGCTTCTACAGGATTTAGATATTACTCCATCCACCATCATCTAATTTTGGGAGAAATAAAGTAATTTCAGACTCATGAGGTTAAAATGTAGACGATTTTTACACAGGGAAGATTCAAGCATACTTTAACTTTTACTCTTTCTATTTTGCATTTCCCATTCAAATTTTAAGAAAGTTAGATCAAAAGAACTTATATTTTTTAGCAAAGATTTTTGCGCAGGTTCTTTCTCCAAAAAGTGTTAAACGATGCACCCGATATCCGCCTTCTCCACGCCCAGCGTCTCTATCTTCACCTGATCCTTCGTCCGAAACGTGTAGAACCGCACCGAATCCACGTCCGCTTCCATTAGCTCTTTCACATCGTGCTGGATACGCTTGAACTCCGCGTCCGTCAGCTCGCCTTCAAAAACGGAGTTCTGCACCCAATCCATAGACCGCCGCAGGTACTGGCAGATCTTCGTCACGCGTTCTACACCCATATCATACACGATTATCACGAACATTTCTCATCCTTGCTTAGTCAATTCATATCAAAATCTCATCCCTTGAACTCTTCGCACTCTTTCAAGAACAGTTCAGCTCCTTCTACTATCTTCCTCGCCTCCTCTTCGCCTATCTCGGCCAGGAGTCCATAATCTGCCTCCTCACGGTCTTCCTGCGCACGGGCGAACAAGTCGAAAATATCCCGCTCAAATGTGCCCGCCTTTACAAATTCCAATCCAAACTGAGCTATAACTCCCCGGTGCGTCTTTGAATATACGTCTCGCTCTGCTAACAACGCCCGTGCAGCGAAAAACATCGCATAATACGCCCTGCTCACCGCGTCTGAATAAAAGCCATCCTCCAATAAACTCCTCGCTACCTCTAACTTCTCACCTGCTCGCTCCATCAATACTAACTTCTCATCCAATTACCACACCCTCATTCGTTATCTGCGAGATAAAATGCGTATTCTTCAACCGCTCAAACTCACCAGGAGTAATAACTTTAACGGATATATATGTGCCCGTATCAAGCAGTATGTCTATTGCCTTTTCAATCACTTTGCCTTTGGTCTTTTGCTTATCGCTCGATAGTACTAGGATATCCACGTCGGATTCCTCAGTATCCTCGCCCCGTGCCACCGAGCCATACAAAATTATCCGCTCCGCTGCTGCGTCTTTCAACGTTCGTGCAAATTCCTTCGCTAGCTCTAATTTCTTCATCTACCTGCTTCACTATTTCCCTTCCTTCTAATTATACCTTTCGGCGTTCCCTTTGACTCTTCATCTCCCCCAACAGCTTACACGTGTTTTCAGCCAAGGTTTTACACGAAACAGACCGCGTTCGCGTATTTTTAGTCAAGGTTTTTGCGCTTCGCGCAAAAAAGTTTTTTACCACCAGATCACAAATGGCTTATACGGCTTCGTGCCCAATAAATGCTTCGTCAGTTTGTAGCATTCCAGCCGGATCAGCCGCTGATACGACACGTTCCGCTTCAAATCCCGATGCTTGATCGTTGTCTTCAGCTTCTCATCCCATTCCGCCAGAAACGTCCGCCGCCCTTTATCGTTCAGCAAACACGAGTTCAGCTCCTGCACAAAATCGCCTTCACTCAGCATGTGCTTGTTTACCAATTTGAAGATCACTCGATCGACCAGAAACGGCTTGAACACCTCCGCTATATCCAAAGACAGCGAAAAACGGCGTTCCGAAGGCTCGTGCAGATAGCTTATCGTCGGGTTCAGTTGCGTATTGTAAATCTCCGTCAGCACCGTACCGTACAGCAGCGAGTTGCCAAAGCTGATCAACGCATTCAACGGATTCTCCGGCGGCTGCTTCGTCCGAACTCCGAACTTGAATCCCGACGGCACGATCTTATCATAGCTCTGATAATACGTGTTTCGTATCGCGCCTTCGAGCGCCATCAACCGCTGCACCGTGTTCGTCTCCTTACTGTCTATTCGTGTACTTAAAGCCTGTATCTCCTCCAACTGTTTCGTTACTGCTCTTCCTTCTCGATTGTAATACTCGAGATTCCGCATGATGTTCTCCGCGGCACCCTGCACAAACGCTTTCGCCAGCTCCAGCCGCTTCTTCTTCTCTATAAAGTGCCTCGCCTGGTTTATCACTAAATCACCCGACAGTAACCGCTCCCGGGGATAGTAACTACCCTCGTAAAACCCATAATAGTTATAGAAATGCACCGGTGTCCCGTATTTCGAGAGATAGCTAATAACACCAGAAGTAAATGATATCCGCCCGTACGCGTAAATCGCACTTATTCGCTCGATCGGAAGGATCTTCTTCTCGATCCCCGGCTTCGCTTTCGCCCCTTCCTGTTCCTCAGCTTCTATCTTGAGTTCCGCCTCAGTTCCCTCTACCTCTGCCTCAAATACCTTCTCTTCCTCTTCCTCCTTACTCTCCGCATTCTTCTTGTACACGAAATACACCGTGTTCTGCTTCCGCCTCAACACCCCGTTCCTTAAGATGTAGTAGTTCACTTTCATCGCTCTTCCTCCTCACACCCAGCAAAATTCAAAATACGCGCACTTACGACAGATTCTCAGATACGAAGGTCGTGGTGGTTCTGGCAATGCAACCACCTCCTGTATACCTTTCAGTATGGTTTTTATCTCCTCTTTCAATGCATCAGTAAGCTCCACCTTCTCCTTCTTACGCAACAGAGGATAGTCTATTTCGCCTTCCACGTCCTCCATGCCTTTCAATTCCGCCAAATAAAACAGATAGTAAAGAAGCTGATATCGATGCGCCCGCTCCAGCCTCTTTCCCTTCTTCACCTCGTGTAAAACGAGTGTATCTCCCTTTCGGATAAAATCTATCGCTATTCGATCATCTATAACAATCTCCTTCTTCTTATCGCCCCCATACGAAGTCTCATGCACCAGCTTACCATAAGAGACAAGATCAGAACTCTGCTCCATCGTGACAAAATGCGAGAACAACCATAATTTCGTCTTACAAATGACGTAATAATTCACCTGTGTACCGCTGAAGAACATCTCTTTAGACAGTAATGCACCTATATCCGACTCAGATTCCATCTCTCTTCCTCCTACTTTAACGCTCGCAATGGTGCTCTTAGTGCCCTCGCGAACTCACAATATTTCTTTCGTCTAAATTTTCTTTTCTCTCTCCAACCCTATTCACGAATCCAAACCCCAAAGAACTCCGTTCTCCAAATCCCGCGTCTAACCCAAACTCTATTACTCTCAGTTGCACATCATCCAAATAACTCCAGACAAACTCCCACATGCTTCCTACCATCACGTATTCCTTTCCGTCAATAACCACCTTGGTAGCTGTGGGTCTCCGGAACATAAACTGCTCGAACAGATCGTAATTTTCTATATTCGTACCGTTAAATTCGTTAAATTTCTTTATCAGATTCTCACTCAACTGCTTCAAAAAAGCATCAAATGAATATTTCGGTCGCCAATAAACATATCTCTGTTTCCTCTCATCCTCTGGTATGCCATATTTATCATAATTCCGCTCGGGTATCCTGATTATTACTGGCGTTGCTGTAAGCACCTTCAAATTCCTCCTCGTTAGCTTCACATCAAGGCTCTTTACATCCAGCACCTCAAAAGACATTTCACCGATATTTGCTGCCTGCCCATGCGCGGGAAAATTCTGTAGTGTATCCCTTAACGAAGCAACTAGATCCTTATTTGGCGATGCAATAATCAACTTCAAAATATCCCGCTCTGCCATATCTTTTATCGGAAAGATATTTGAAAAGCAGAAGAATTTATAACCCGCTTTGTCGTGAACCATCTCGAATCCTGAGTCTCGTAAAAGTCCATAAATGAATCCCTGGAGCTTATGATGATACATACTTTCATAGCTCTGAGATTTTGCTGCTCGAAGCGTAATGAGAAGGCGCATGTATATTGATGCCTTTTACTTCAAAGAAAAGTTTTTGACTGAACAAGGAATCATTTTTATTACCATCATTCCTCCCTATTTCTGCCATACCTGGAGGCCTTAGTCAAGTCAGATTTTATCCAATGTCGTATTCTGAGCTTTTTAGTAAGTTGATAATTCCTTTAATAGTACCGTCACCTCCCCCTCGGCACTAGGATTGTAGCTCTCTCTTGCCCCTGCGTAATGAGTTTGATCGTTCCGGCAAGAGCGTCCGGCCTGTCATCATGCGCCGCAAGCGGGAAATGGACGAGCTGCTCGATAAGGAGCGGATAATCCTGGTTCCACGAGGTTAAGAATGTCAGCTGCCCGTTGGAGAAGTAGGGCTCGATCGCTTATGCCGGTCTTCTCCTCACCACGCAGCGATAATCATCTATTTTCGCGACAAAACTCCAATCCCTGCTCAAATAACTTTCTAACTTCTCAACGGAAATTACCTTTTCGGCTGTTTTAACCTCCGGTACGAGCTGCCCGCGTTTCCATTCCATCGCGTCCTTAATGAGCGTGACTTGCTCTTCCTGCGGGAGCAATCGCCATAATATCTCTTTACCCTCGCCGTATTTTGCTTTTATATACTGCCCGATAATCTTCTCCGGATCATCGCTTATGCCCGCAGAAGCCGCCCTCACCGAGGCTAACAAGATATCCGTAAGCTTTGTCTCCATCGGGCTCCGTGCGAAGTTTAATTTCGCGTATTCCGCACGGTGATATTCAACCTTATCCTTATCATAATAGGCGTCCTGAGAGCCAGGAAGGATATGGCCAAACAGAAACTGCTGCGTGCTCGGATCCATGCGACCTCCATCGACTGTCGGTTCTCTCAGCACCGATTCAAACGCTTTTCTCAAACAGTGCGCGGAGATATGCTCCCACTGCTCTATCCCTGCGCGTCGTGCCGCAGTTTTGATTATCTTATTCACCGTTTGTGGTGCTGGTCTATGCAACATGCGCTCCGCTTTCTTCCAGAGCGTCCAGTCAGAGCAAAACAGGGGCTCGTCCGGTGCTATGTTCACGAACTTCTCTTTTCGTTCCCTGAGGAATGCCTTCAATACTTGAGCTGCTTCTGCACAGATAAAGGTGCAATAAGGGATGTTCCCCTTGCAGGCATCAGGCACGCGTTCTTTCATCTCGGGATACACCGGAATTTTGATGATCTCCTTACCGTTCTCCACATCATCCCGTACGTCCTCGTAGTTCAGTGCGCAGAGTGTGCTGATTCGTAATCCAGAACTAAAGAGTGATAGGAGTAATGCTCTATTCCGTGCACTACCGGCGCCATCGGCAATTCGATACATCTCGTCCTTAGTCGGGATGTACTCCTTCTTCTTCCGGTATCGCGCGGGCACGAAATACGTTCGCACCTTTAAGGTCTCGTAACCGTTTACCCTGAAGAAGGACAGGAGTCTCCTGATGATACTGTTAAGGTACGCTCGACTATACTTCGTTTCGCCAAGCTCATCAACAAAATCCATAATAAGCTCTTCCACCTTTTCAGGCGGGAGTTTTACCAGCTCATCAGGTCCGTAGCTGGTATATTGACAGAACCGATGAAGTATGCGCAGATACACGCTCATCGTACTCGTGCTCTTCGTGTACCTTCTCAGATGGCGCAGCCACTTCTGTATCGAAGGGTACTTCGACTTCCAGGCATCAGCGCCATCCCTATCCTCTATTCCGAAGTAGAGTTCCCAATCTCGCAGCTTAGGTGCCTCATGCAGTTCAAACTTGCCGAATATCCTAGGCTCCCCTGCAGCCATTTTTAATCACAAAATATATAGGACAAGCTATTTATAAAACTATATGCTTTCTGATGGATTCATCCGCTGTAGGGAATGGGCCCGATGCGATTCGAACGCATGACCTTCGCCTCGTAAAGGCGACGTCATAACCAACTAGACCACGGGCCCCTCTTTGCTCTTTATGCGCCACGTTAAGCTTTTTGCCGCGGTGACTGGTGACGAAACGTAACCGCTTTATTCTTTTGGTTCGTTTCGTTCGTTATACCTTATATTATACATACGATAGTGCTATTTTAAAATAAAAAGGCAAGGAAAAATGCGTGGTGGATTTAGAAAGGGAGTAGGCGTGAATCCGAAGGTGTTAAGCCAGCAGATGAAACAGCTGGGCATAAGCCTCGAAGAGCTGAGCGATGTTGAAGAGGTCGTGATAAGAACCGCAGATGCCGAGCTCGTTTTTGAGGACGCCGTCGTTACCGTTATGGACGCACCGGGGTCGAAGATGTATCAGATAACCGGTACGCCGGTAAAACGCCCGAGAACTGAATTAGAGCCCGAGTTGAGCATCTCTCAGGAGGACGTAGCGATCGTAATGGAAAAAGCGGGATGCAGCGAGGCAGAGGCGAAAGCTGCGTTAACCGAAACGAACGGTGATTTAGCTGAGGCGATATTCAAACTCTCTGAATAACGTACGTAAAGAATGACCGTAATTCAGCCGAAACGCGTTGGGATCGTATGTAAAGGTAGGGACGAGGATATCATCGTATTAAATAAGCTGATCGAATCCATAGAGGATCGAGTTGACATTGTATTCGATGAATCAACAGCGAATAAGCTTCAAACGCGCGGAATGAAACTGAACGAGATGTCCGTTGATCTTCTGATCTGCATTGGCGGCGATGGTACCATTCTACGGGCGCTTCATGCGTTACAAACACCAACGCCGATGTTAGGAATAAACATGGGTGCTATCGGTTTCTTAGCGGAGGTGCAGCCGGAAGAAAGCGTTTCTACACTCACACGACTGCTAGAAGGGTTTGAGGTCGAGCAAAAGGAGCGACTTGCCGTAACGATCAACGGATCGGAAGAGAAGACACCGTATGCGATGAACGAAGTAGTCGTCATAACCTCCAAACCCGGGAAGATGCTTCACTTTGCCATCTTTATCGATGACGAGGAGTTGGAACGGTTACGTGCGGACGGTGTGATCTTCGCAACGCCCACAGGCAGCACTGCGTATGCCATGAGTGCCGGCGGACCCATCGTAGACCCCCAGGTGAATGCAACCATAATCGTGCCAATCGCGCCCTTTAAACTCGCTGCACGACCCACCGTCGTTGATATAACCAGCGAGATACGCTTTGAACTTCTGGAGCGGAAGAATGCCGAATTGGTGATCGATGGGCAATTTTACCGGGCGATCGGAGAAGAAGAACGAATTAGTATTACCCGGGGTGCACCGGCTTTTTTTGTGAATGTCGGGGGCAAACATTTTTTAAAACTCCGTGACAAATTACGGGGTGAGGAAGAAAAAGGAAAGGTTGATATACCTAGAAGGTGAAGGTGTGTGTGGGGGGAAGAGGAATGAAAATGCAAAGTATATCGGTATTGCGGTTGAGTAATAAACGGGTTGTGAACTCAGAGGGGGGGGAAATGGGCACGTTGCACAATATAGTGGCTGATGCGGGAACGGGCATTTTGCGGGAACTTGTGGTTAAACCCGCTGCTGAGCTTGACACGAGCAAGTTCAAAATGGAAGACGAGTACATCTTCGTACCGTTCGAAGCCGTTAAGGCGATAAAGGACGTCATCGTTGTAGATAGTGAGATGATACGGGCACGGGCGTGACGGGATTCGAACCCGTGATTTGCAGCTTAGGAGGCTGCCGCCATATCCTTGCTAGGCCACACGCCCTATCAGACAGACTTTTTCGTGCAGAGAATAAAGAGAGGATTATCAAAGAAAAAGCTTTTTCTTATCGAATTGCTTGAAGATTTTAGTGCTGTTTCAACAGCATTTCTTTTTTATCTATGCTATGGCAACATTGCAAAAGAGCGTGGAACAGGCAGCGAAGATCATCAACGGGCATGAACACGCGCGTGTGATCTCGCATTACGACGCAGACGGGATAACATCCGCAGGAATTATCTGTAACGCGTTACTTCGACGAGGCATACAGTTCCACGCGACGATTGTGAACAAATTGGAACGCTCTTTTATTCAGGATTTGGATGAGAGCCTGATCATAATTTGCGATATGGGCACCGCGCAATCCGATCTGCTATCCGAGAATCTCAGGAAGGACGTGGTAATCATAGACCACCACGCGCCTGCAACGTCAGTCCCGGCATTTCACGCATCGTCCTCTTCCTCAGTCCTTATCAATCCCTGCTGCCTGCGTGGTGCGGAAAAGCGTGAGTTGACCAATGAGCGTGGCAGCACAATTTGCGCTGCAGGGCTCTCTTATCTCGTAGCACGGTGTATGTCGTCAGGCGACGATACGGGCAACATAGACCTTGCCGGACTCGCGATCGCGGGGACATTAGGCGATAAATTGGATCTTGAAACCGGAATTAACCGCCTGATTGTGGACGAGGCGGTGCAGGAGGGCGTTGTTACGGTTAAAACTGGTCTGAAGCTCGGAGTCGGTAAGATCAGAGATTCAATCCTTTTCGCTACCGATCCCTACCTCCCGCTCGCAGGTAAAGTGGAATGGGTGGATGCGTTTTTGGAGAAGATGGGAATAGCCAAAGATACGCTTTTGAGCGCTTTAAATAAGGCAGAGGAGAAAAGGCTGACTGCCGAGTTGTTAGCGCTCTTACGGGAATCGCAAGCTTGTATCAGCGATGACGCATTAGTAGGAACCTCGTACACGCTCCATTCTGAGGTGATACGGGATGGCATGGATTTTATGAGGATGGTAGATGCGTGCGGTCGATTGGGCAAATCGGGTATAGGAATAGGGCTGTGCCTGCGTGAGGCGAACCTGGTAGAAGAAGCGACCTCGTTATACCTGAATATTCAAAGCAAACTTGTCTCCGAGTTGAGTAGACTGGAAAGCGAAGCAGATGCAATAAAAGAGCTTAACCATATCTTCTACTTCTTCGTGCAGGAGGGCGGCGTAACGGGCACGTTAGCCGGCATCGTAGCGGAGTATATCTGCACGGGAAAGCCCGTAATAGTGCTGAACAAGAAAGACAAAGTTGCGGAGGACCAGAAAGACGAAGAGACGAGGATATCAGCGCGGTGTAACAAGAAACTAATGTCGGCATCAGGAGGGATAGACCTCGCTGTAGCGATGGAGCAAGCATCAGGGGCGGTAGACGGTTTTGGCGGCGGACATCCTGTTGCCGCGGGAGCATCCATACCCAAGGGGTCGGAAGAGAAATTCATAACAGCGCTTGATACGATCATCGGTAAGCAGCGCGGGCAAAAGAAGTGAGAGTTCATAGCCAGAACCATTTACAGACCTTTATCCCCGTTCTTTTTAAATCACATACAGAGGATTTAGAATTATATTAACAACGAATCCGTAAGGAGATAATGCAAATGGGGATTGCAGTTGTAGGCGGCGGGATTTCTGGGATTTCTGCGGCACTCGATCTCGCACGTTCTGGGTTCACGGTCTACCTGATAGAGAAGAACCAAGAACTGGGTGGCAAGATGTCTGAGCTTGCGGAATGCAAGGTAGGCTTAGCTCCACTGATTGCCGAGGTGGAGAACCATCCTAACATCGAACTCTTGCTCTCCAGCGAGTTGGAGGCCGTATCGGGGTCTGCGGGCAATTTCACGTTGACCGTTTCCGGGAAGGAGATAACGGTTGAAAGTATCGTGTTAGCCCCCGGTTACGAGCTCTTCGAGGCCATATCCAGAAGTTATTCACTCGATCATCCGGACGTCGTTACCTCGTTGGAGTTCGAACGAATGCTCCGGGCCGCTACGAAAACCGGAGAACTGCTGCGACCATCGAACGGTGCGCCAGTGAAGAGGGTAGGTTTTATCCAGTGTGTCGGCTCGCGGTGCACCGAGAACGAGCAGTGCTCCACCGTTTGCTGCGCTTATACGGCGAGGGAGGCGTGGATATTGAAGCGGCGATTCCCTGGTGTTGATACTTACATCTTTTACCTGGATTTACGGGTATTTGGAAAGGACGAGGCGTTAGTGGAAGAGATAAGGAACAGATATAACGTGAAGTACATACGGTCGCGAGTGCCCGAGGTCGTTTCTGAGGGCGAGACCTTGACGGTTAAGTTCGAGGATTTCGAGCAGGGATCGGTTGCGCGATTGGATCTCGACATGGTGGTCCTCGCGGTTGGGCTCCGGCCGTCAAGAACGGTACGTAAACTCGCGGAAATAACCGGCGTAAAGACGGACGGTAACTCGGGCTACGTAGAAACGAGCTTCACGAAGCCACTGGAGACGAACATTTCAGGCATCTTCGTCTGCGGGACCGCGAACGCACCGATGAAAGTGTGGGAAAGTGTGGCGCAGGGCAGTGCAGCCGCTTTAAAGGCTTCTTTACTCTCTGAGCGCGTCGAGCGGCTGGAAAAGGATCGTGAAGTGGTTGCGGCTGACGTTGAGCCACGGATCGGGGTCTTCATCTGCGGGTGTGAGGGTGAAATAAGCAATTCCGTGGATATCTCCGCGGTTGTTGAGCGTATAAAGAACCAAAACGGCGTTGTTTACGTAAACGGCGAGATAAACACCTGCGAGGACGTACGGACTGTGATAGAGCGGGAGATAAGAGCCCAACGCCTGAACCGGGTAGTATTTGCCGGCTGCACACCGCGAGGGCATGAAGAGCTGTTCAGAGGCGCATGTGCGAAGGCAGGGTTGAATCCCTATCTGCTGGAGATCGCGAACATACGGGAGCACTGTGCATGGGTGCACGAGCGCGAAGACGCGACTGAAGTGGCCGTAGATCTTATAACTATGGCGGTCGAACGCGCGAGACATCTTGAAGATCAGCCCGCCGAGCTCTATCCGGTGACGCCGAAAGCGCTCGTTATCGGTGGCGGTGCCGCGGGAATGTCCGCTGCGCTCGACATTGCAAATGCAGGGTATGACGTTTATCTCGTAGAGAAAGAGCCAAAACTCGGCGGATTGCTGAACACCATCCCGAAGTTACTAACTGGAGAAAGTGCTTCTGACGTTTTAAACGGTCTTGTTGCCCGAATAAAAGATAATGCACGGGTAACGGTGTATACCAATGCGAAAGTAGCGGATGTTTGGGGCAGATCCGGGGAATTCAAGGCACGAATACGCGGAGATAGGGCGGATGTGGAGCTAGAATTTGGCGTTGCTGTACTCGCGACTGTTGCAAGCGAATCCGCACCTGAAGGCGGGTATTTCGGCTATGGGCACGATAAAAACGTAATAACGCAATCCGAGTTTGCAACGATGCTGGAGGACGGCCCTGCCGTGGAGGATGCCAGCACAATCGTTATGATTCAAGATGGGGCGCCAGGCGAAGGAGTGTATCAAAAGCAGAACAGCATCAGCGTAGTAACGAACGCATTACGAGCGAAGAAACTTAAGCCTGAATCGAACGTATTCGTACTCCACCAGGAGATCAAGACGTACGGTAAATGGGAATTGGTCTACCGCGAGGCGCGAGAACGAGGCGTAATCTTTCTCAGATACGATAAAGAGCGTCCGCCAGAAGTGGAGGACGGCATCATCTCCGTTCACGAAGTTACACTTAATGACGAGCTACTGTTACAGCCCGATCTGGTCGTGCTGAGCACGCGGATGAAACCGTATGAAGGGAATGAACACCTGAGCGAGCTGTTCAAAATCCCGCTGGATGAAAATGGATTCTTTCTGGAAGCACGCGAGCGCCCGCGTATGAACCTGACGCCCGTTGATACACCTAACAAAGGCGTGTTCATCTGTGGTTCTGCCATTCACCCTACAACGCTGGATGAATGCTTTGTTCTGGCCAGTGCAGCGGCATCACGGGCTTGCGGCATCCTATCTAAGGAGTTTATAGCGGCGGAACCGCAAACTGCACGCGTGGACGAGACACTTTGCAGGGGCTGCGGGCTCTGTGAGCAGATCTGCGAATACGGAGCGATAACGCTTAAAGAATCGGGCGGCTTACTGGTAGCCGAAGTGAACGATGCTCTCTGCAAGGGCTGTGGTGTGTGCGCCGTCGCGTGCCCCGCCAGAGCGATTACCTGTAGATATTCATCCTTAGAACAAATAAGATCGATGATTGAAGCGATTACGTAGGAGCTTATGGACGAAAAAGGATTCGAACCGCAGATATTGGTCTTCTGCTGTAACTGGTGCGCGTACGCAAGCGCAGACCTGTCAGGTACGGCCAGGCTTCAGTATCCGCCAGGGGTACGAATAGTACGCGTGATGTGTGCAGGCCGTGTAGACCCCTATCTCGTGCTCCGAGCGTTCGAACGCGGGTTTGACGGCGTTATGATCGCGGGCTGCCACCTCGGAGACTGCCATTACCTTTCGGGTAACGAGAAGGCGGAGCAGCGGGTTTTGATGCTCAAGGAATTGCTCGGCGTTATCGGCATTGAGCCCGGACGGTTGAAGATCCTGTTTGTTTCGGCAGCCGAAGGCGGAAAGTTCGCAAAGGAGGTAACGGGATTCGTAGAGGAAATTAAGCGCATTGGCAAGAACGAGATAAGGGTAGAAAAGCCGAAAGCCAAATTAAAAGATTTAGATACCATTATTGCGGATACTGCAGTTTACTACTGCGCGGAATGTGGCAAATGCACCTCTATTTGCCCTGTTTCTGAGGTGAAGGATTTTTCGCCGCGCGTTACCGTTGGCAACGCCATTTTCGGGTTCGATACCGACGTGGAGCAGGTAGCGTTTGATTGCCTCACCTGCGGGCGATGCAAGGACGTCTGCCCCGCGGTGGTGGATTATCCAGAATTCACGCGACAAGTGAGGCGGAAAATGCTCTTGGAAGGCTACGAAGCGCGACCAACTCACGGCAACCTCTTCCTCTCATCGGCACGCATAATGGCGCAAACGGAAATAGACGGTAGATTTAGACGGGCTCTGTTTGAAGGGCTCAAAACGAGTTCAAAAGGGGACGTCGTATATTTCACCGGATGCTCTCCGCTGTACCAGTTCCTTTTCAAGGAGGTGGGCTGCTCACTTGATAATCCGCTGGAACGCATAGGCGATGACGTAGCCCGCATACCGAGGGACGCGGTATTCCTGATGAACAAAGCAGGTGTGGCACCCGTGATCCTGGAGCAGGAGAAGTGCTGCGGGCATGACCTTTACTGGATCGGAGACGACGAGAACTTTGAGACGCTTGCGAGATACAACACTTCGCTTATGAAGGACGCAGGCGCGAAACGAGTGGTGTGCTCATGCCCCGAGGGCTACTGGATAATGAAACAGAAATACCCGAAAGTCACGGACTTTGATCTCGAAGTTTTGCACATTTCAGAGTTCCTGCAGGAGCAGGTGGAAAAAGGCACGCTGATACTGCGCCTGGGCGAAAACGGAAAGGAACCGCGGAAAAAGGTTACGTATCAGGACCCGTGCAGGCTTGGCAAATATCTCGGTGTGTATGACGCGCCGCGATTCTTACTGGAGGAAGCCGGATTTGAAGTCGCGGAGATGGCGCATTCACGGGATATTGCGAACTGTTGCGGCGGCCCGAATGCGTGGGTTGGCTGCGGAAGCGCGAACCGAATGATGCAACTGGACAGATTGGAG
This sequence comes from Methanomicrobia archaeon, assembly GCA_016930255.1. Lineage (NCBI taxonomy): Archaea > Methanobacteriati > Methanobacteriota > Methanomicrobia > Methanomicrobia archaeon. The sequence goes on from JAFGHB010000023.1 coordinate 13,671, forward strand.
GAGGCGACGGCGACCAAAAGTGAGGTGCTGGTAACCTCATGCCCGAAATGTCAAGCGCATTTGAAATGCGGGCAGTGTGGCGAACTCCCGGCCGGTAGAGACGTCGAGATCGAGATAAAGGATCTGGTAACGATCCTCGCGGAAGCGGTTAGGGAGGCGGAATAATATGGGACGCGTTTTGGTGATTGGAGGGGGCATAGCGGGAATACAGGCGGCTTTAGACCTTGGCGATCGAGGACACGACGTTTACCTCGTGGAAAAGAAGCCTTCCATCGGCGGCCGAATGGCGCAGCTTGATAAGACATTCCCCACCAATGACTGCTCCATCTGCATACTCGCGCCTAAAATGTTGGAATGCTTCGACCATCCGAACGTAACGGTGATAACCAACGCGGAAGTAAAAGGGCTAGAAGGCTCAGCGGGAGACTTCAAAGTGAAGATCCTGAAGAAGCCCCGTTATGTGGATGAGGCTAAATGCACCGGTTGTGGCGATTGTGCTTGGGCTTGCCGGCTCAAAGGGCGATTTCCTGACGATTTCAATATGGGTCTGGGCAAGCGATCCGCGATCTCGCTCTATTTCATCCAAGCAGTCCCACGCGTGGCGCTCATCGACGACGAGCACTGTCTCATGCTTACGAAAGGGAAATGCGGGAAATCACCACCCTGCGTTGACGCGTGCGGACCTAAAGCCATCGATTTCGCGCAGAAGCCGGAAGAGATCAAACTCGATGTCGATGCGATCATTGTAGCGACTGGCTATGACTTGCTTGACCCGTCGCAGTTCAAAGAGTACGGTTACGGCGTCTACGTGAATGTGATAACGGCATTTGAATTCGAGCGGCTTATATGCGCCGGTGGGCCGAAAGAGGGGCATCTTGTACGGCCTTCGGACGGCGAAGTGCCGAAGACAATCACGTTCATTCAATGCGTCGGATTGCGGGACCGCGATAACTATCCGTATTGTTGCAGTGTCTGCTGCTTAAATTCCACCAAGGGCTCTATACTTGCGAAGGAGCATTATCCGGAGATAGAGACGTACATCCTTTATTCTGAGTTGCGAGCGGTGGGAAAGAGATCGCAGGAATACGTGGATCGAGGGCGGGATGAATACAGGATAAAGTATATACGGGGGATGCCGGGGGAGCTACTCGAAGACCCAGAGACCAAGAATATCATAATCAAATATGAAGATATGGACTCGGGAACGATCGAGCGCATGGAGGCCGAGTTGGTCGTCCTGAATACCGCTCCGATACCCGGCAAGAGCTCAAAAGAGCTTGCAGAAGTGCTGGGCATCGCAGTGGACGAGTACGGGTTCTTCTCGCCTAAGGATCCGCTTGGCGCGCCTATCGAAACGGAAAAGAAAGGGATATTCCTCATTGGGTACGCGCAGGGTCCGAAGGATATCCCGGAGAGCGTGGCACAGGCGAGTGCCGCAGCCGCGGAAGCTTCGGAAATCATCGCAAGAAAAAGTAGTAGAGGAGATGAGGGGGGAGAAAAGGAGTAAATGGACGCGAATGACGATGAGATACGGGTTGGCGTATTCGTCTGCCACTGTGGATCGAACATCGGTGGTGTGGTAGACGTGCCTGCGGTTACCGAGTATGCGAAGACGCTTCCGAACGTCGTGTATGCGGAAAGGAACCTTTACACCTGCTCTTCAGACGGGATCGATTCGATAAAAAGGGCGATCGGAGAACATAACCTGAACCGGATTGTGGTCGCTGCGTGCACGCCGCGAACGCACGAACCACTGTTCCGGAAAGCGTGCGAAGATGCCGGGCTCAACAAGTATATCTTCGAGTTCGCGAACATCCGAGACCACTGCTCGTGGATCCACATGCGTGAGCCGGAGAAGGCGACGGAGAAGGCAAAAGACCTTGTGCGAATGGCAGTAGCAAAGGCTGCGCTTTTAGAGCCGCAGGATGAGAAGCGGGTGAGTGTGGAGCCGAAAACGCTCGTTATCGGCGGTGGCATAAGCGGCATGACCGCGGCCTTGAATCTCGCGCGACAGGGGTTTGACGTGCATATCGTGGAGAAGGAGCGCGATTTGGGCGGAATGGCGCGACAGCTTTACAAGCTTTATCCTACCTTTGTGGACGCCCTTGAATTCGTGAATGCCATGATCAAGGAAGTCGAAGCCGAAGAGCGGATCACGATCTGGACGTCGACCATAGTGAAGGAGGTCGAGGGCTACGTCGGGAATTTTAACGCGACGATAACCCCTGCTGAGGGAAAAGCGGAGGAGGTCTTGAACGTGGGCACGATAATCGTCGCGATCGGTGCCGCGGAATACAAGCCGGACGGGTTTTACGACTATGACGGATCGAGCGTTATAACGCAATTAGAATTAGAAGCGCGGCTGCGGGCGTGTGACGATGCCGGGGATTTCTCCAAACTCGGCGGCAAACGGATCGTGATGATCCAGTGCGTTGGCGCTCGTGGCCGGAAGTTCTCCTATTGCTCCAAGATCTGCTGCACCACGGCATTGAAGAACGCATTAGTGATAAAGGATACTGTGCCCGATGCCGAGATCTACGTTTTGCACAGGGGCATAAACGTCTACGGCGAATACGAGTACCTGCTCATCGAAGCACGGGAGAAGGGGATACGGTTCGTGAAGTTCGGGCCGGGAAACGAGCCTAACGTCGAAGGTACGAATGTGCGGGTCTATCACGAGAATATCAGGAAGGAACTCGAGTTGGAGGCCGACCTAATTGTTCTCTCCACGCCGCTGATCAGCACTCCGGAGTTCGAGCAACTCTCTAAGATGCTCAAAGTGCCACTGGGGCCGGACGGCTTCTTCTACGAGGCGCACGTAAAGCTCAGACCGCTGGATTTCGCTACCGACGGCATTTACGTCTGCGGGACCGCTCACGGCCCACGCGATATTCCTGAAAGCATAGCGCAAGCCTTAGGCGCGTCGTCACGGGCTTCTATACCGATGGCACGCGGATTCGTCGTTCCAGAAGCGATAACGCCGGTTGTGGACGAGTCTGCATGTGTGAAGTGCGGAATCTGCGTGGACAAATGCCCGTACGGCGCGTTACGGCTGGACGATGATAAGCTGGAAGTGATCGACGCGCTTTGTAAAGGCTGCGGGACGTGCGTCGCTGCCTGTCCCACCGGCGCGCTTGACCAGCGGCACTTCCGGAATAAAGAGGTAGAAGCGCAGATAAAGGCTTTCTTCTGTTTATCGTAACACTGACTTTGACACGGACGAGATTCACGGATTAGATACCACGCTTGATTGCCACCCTCTCTCAGACAAAGAATTCAAAAACTAGTGTGGAGAAACAATGGTTGGAGGTTTGATAGCGCTTATGCGTTCGCATAGTGGAGTGGTACAATAACCGCATCCAGGAGTTCGTGACCTGGAATGCGGTGAAAACCCGAATGATGCATTTGTCCGGAAAATGAGAAGCGAGAGCATTCTGGTGATGTTCCTTGCATGATACAAACAGGAGGTATGTTTATGAAGGAGCAAGCTCTTTTGGATAGTAGGCGAAATAATATTAGGACTCCACAGTAGAAAAAGATGTGCATACTTTTTAAAGCTAAAAAACTTCAGTAAATGTATGTTTTGTAAAAACTGTGGGGCTGAACTTGAGGAGGGGGATAGATTTTGTTCAAAATGCGGGACTTCGGTGAGCGGCCATTTAAAGCCCCAGACAGATGGAAAACGAATCAGTAATTCTAGTGGGCATTTATGTGCTTTTTGTGATGAAGTGATACCGGCTAATGATTTTGTGATAGATGAGATGGCTAAGTGGAGATATTTCCATAGTAAATGTTATAAAAAACTCAAGAGACAACGAAAAGCAGCCGAAGAGGTTTGTGCCATTTGTGGAGAAAAAATTGAAAAAAAAATTGGTGCAGATGTGGTCACTTGCTTGCTCCCTGAAGATCCTCGATATGACGAGCTGGTTACAAAGTTGGTGCATCTTAAATGTAAAAATGGAAACTGACGTTGCCGTAATAGATTTACGCCTAACGGATGCACTACATGAAAGGATTAGAAAATTATACTAGTTAGGACTTACGCGCTTGAACCGAGCGTGTACCGAGGATGAGCCAAGCCAGATAAGCTCGAATTGCATCGCGAATGATGTATGACTTTTACCATACCAAGTGATGCCGGTTTGCAGCTGGTGTGTCTCCACACGGAGAAACGCGCGCAGCACCATGAGCAGAAAGCTCTTCTGCTCCGCGGCTTTCCTCATTTGGGCTTGTACAATGCCGCAGCACTGCTTGATGCCCCGATGGTAGAGTGGAGGCTTTTTTTTATAAAACTCACTTCGAAGAATATAATTTCAATCATATGATCCTCTTTAGCATGATGGAACTTGAACACAATTTGTCTGGAGTCCCAAAGTTATGTTGTCAGTAGTTTCACCGAATCACATGGTGAAGCTCATGGACAAAAAGATTAAATGGACGGTTAAACAGGCAATCAACAAAGGTGAATGCACTGAGATGGTTGTAGCGATATACTGTCTCTCCAACGAAGAATACCGCAACTGACGGAGAGAAGGCATAGGCGGAGGTTTGATAGCGCCTATGCGTTTGCAACGTGGTACACTAGCACAGGCTCTTTGTTCAGACAGAAAAGCGTGACAAAAACCGCAGGTTTTATATCTGGTGGCGACCTACCCATAAAGCGTGATCTTAGATGGACGTAGTAAAGATTGGATTTATAAAATTGGGGAATATCGGAATATCACGCATAGCGGATTTGCTGCTGGACGAGCGAGCTGACAGAGAGGACATAGACGTTCGAGTATTCGGAACGGGCGCGAAGATGACGCCGGAAGCTGCACCAGACGCCGCTCGCTTACTCGATTGGGGGCCGGATCTGGTATTGGTACTCAGCCCGAATGCGGCTCTCCCAGGCCCGAAGAAAGCACGAGAGATGGCGAATGAGAAGGGCATACCGTGTATTGTGCTCTCGGACGCACCGGCACTGAAGGCCAAGGACAAACTAAAAGAGGACGGCTTCGGCTTCATTATTATTCCGGGCGATCCGATGATCGGCGCGCGACGTGAGTTCCTCGATCCCGTGGAGATGGCGATCTTTAACGTTGATGTCATGTCCGTGCTCGCGACAACCGGTGTGGTGAAGCTGGTGGCAGATGAGATTGACCGTGTGATCAGCGAGATACGGGCAGGTGGCGAGGTGAAACTGCCACAGATAGTTGCTACGGCGGAGAAAGCGGTTGCAGCTGCAGGCTTCACGAACCCGTACGCCAAAGCAAAGGCCATTGCCGCGTACAGCATGGCGGAGAAGGTGGCTGAGCTGGACGTTAAGGGCTGCTTCATGATGAAAGAGGCTGAGAAGTACGTGCCCATCGTGGCTGCGGCACATGAGCTGCTCGGCGAGGCGGCAAAGCTCGCCAAAGAGGCACGGGAGATTGAGAAGTATTCTGACAGCGTACTTCGCATGCCACACGCGAGAAAGGGCGAACTCCTGAAGAAGACGAAACTGATGGAGAAGCCGAGCGCTTAGCGTAGCGTATTTTCTCCATTTTTTCTTTTTTTCTCTTTCTTTTTTAGTCTATCGTTCCGATTGTATTCCTGTTGCGGTTTAAACCACGCATTAAAAGAGGTTTTTATGCTATGGGCCAAAGAGACTTACGTAAAGCCCGCCCCAGGCCTCTTCGACAACGCCGGGATCATGTACCGATACGGCAGTGATCAGTACTAGAAATACCAAGAGCACCACCGATGCAATAATAATCCACGTGCCTGCTCGTGATTCTTTTATGTCGCTGTGGTCCAGTACCAGTTCCCGTTCTCTTAAATAACGGTCTAAGCGGTCGTCATCGGGATAATGACACTTATACACTTCTTTTAACTCGTCCCGTGTCAACCCTGGATAGCGCTCCGCGATGACTTTTAATCTTTCCATAACGCCTTTGCGTTCCTGCTCCCATGCCTCGAATTTTCTCGTTACCGTTATCTCTGTCATCCGCTCCTTATTTGCAAAAATGTTCCCGTTGCTATCATTTACCAAACCTAAACTCGTGATATACTCTTCCAAGGTCTCAGGAGGTACGCTAAATGTCTGCGCTATGGTCGCACTCTCGACGGGTTGGTGACGTTCCACATACCGAAGTATCAGCAGCCCGGTTTCTGCATGTTTTTTCTCCGCTTGAATCTTCTGTAAAACGGCTATAGCGTGCTCTTCTTCTGCCTGCGTCTTTTCCATGCGCTTTAAATCACGCTTCGCCCGTGCACGTTCAGCGTAAGCCTGCTTGAGCCGTACTTTCTTCGCGTGTGCTTTTTCTTCGCCTTCCAAGCGTCTAATCTCAGCTTTTAGAACCTCTTCAGCCATTGCTTTTTAGAATGATGTCTATATTTAAAAAAACTGCGGGGTTTACGGTCGTTATCTGAGTTCTATCGAAGGTCTTTCTGTCCTATCTTTTTTAAAAAACGGTGTGTTCTAACTACATTACGGCGAAGAGAAAGATGAAAGCAGATAAAAAAACAGAGGCTGAGATAAGAGCTGTTCTGGAACGGATGGCCGAAGCGTATGAGAATAAGGATGTTGACGCCGTCATGAGCTGTTATGCGCCCGACCCTGATGTGGTCTCGATCGGCACCGGGAAGGATGAGAAGTACATTGGGCCTGAACAGTTAAGGCGAGCGTACGAACGCGACTTCACGCAATCAGAATCGGTTGCAATGACCTTCGACTGGCTCTCGGTTTCCACCGCGGCAGCCGGAAACGTCGCCTGGCTTGCCTCAGATATCACCATACACGTACAAGTGAGCGGCAAGCACCTTACCCTCTCTGGAAGACTGACCGGAGTTGTGGAAAACCGAGGCGGTAATTGGTTACTAGTACAAGGGCATTTCTCATTGCCTGCAGCGGAGCAGCCGGAGGGCCAATCGTTCCCGGAACAGTAAAACGAAAAAGCCGTTTATTCGTACTTCACCGCTTCGACCGGGCTCATCTTCGCGGCCTTTCGCGCGGGATACAACCCTGAAATGACCCCCACCACCACAGCAACCGCGATGCCGCTAAGCAGCACTTCGAGCTTCACAATCGCGGCAAGTTCCACGTCAAACGCCGTCTGTATACCGAAACTAATCGCACGAGCACCCAGAACGCCCAGGATACAGCCGCAAACGCCGCCTATTAAACTCACCACACCCGCCTCGAGCAAGAACAGCGAGAGAATATTCCGGTTCTTCGCACCGATCGCTTTCATCACACCGATCTCATGCGTTCGCTCCATCACCGACATCAGCATCGTGTTCATGATCCCCATGGCCGCAACGAGCAGCGAAATAGACGAGATAGCGATTAAAACCACTTGTAAAATCCCGAAGACTGATTCTAACTGCTCGATTGCACTTCCCATCGTCATTGCCGACGTAAAATCATCCAATTTGTGATTGTCATCGATCCGCTCCTCTATTTCGGCCGCTATTCGCTCCGCGTCCTCGATGTTGCGCACGCGAACGAAGATTTCTGCAATATCATCGTTATCAAGAATCGTCACCGAATCGCGCTTCGTGACGTAGATCGCTGAATCAACCTCGGCCCTGAAACCTCCCTGCTCTTCCAGTACGCCAACAACCCTGAATTTGCTCCCGTTTATCGTAAGGCGATCATTAACCCCAATATCCTCTTCAAAATAATCGTAAGCGATGCTGTACCCGATTTCACATGCTTTGTTATCGTTCTCGCGCAAATCTCGTCCTGCTGCCATCCCCTCCGCTCCCCCTTCTTCTCGCTGAATCGTCTCGCCAAAGACCGCCACGATATCCTGCGGATCGATACCCGTGACCGTCAGCCTGAACGTCTCATCACGGTATTCCACGTCTTCTATCTCGCCTCTCATCCCGACGACATCTTTGACACCATCGATCCGTTTCACCGCAGCCAGATCACGGTCGGTAAAGCTGCCAAACGAGCCGAAGCTGCCGAAGTCCTGGGCGCCGGGCGTCACCATGATCACATCAGCCATCTCTATGAGCTGATCCGTTATGGCCGCTTGCATGCCGAAGCCGATGGAAATCAAGGCGATTACTGAGCCGATACCTACCGTAATACCCAATATTGTGAGCGCAGAACGCGTTTTGCGCTCCTTGATGTTCCGATAAACCAGCGAAAAGGAATCCCTCATTATTCGTACCTCACCGCTTCAACCGGGCTCATCTTTGATGCTTTCCGTGCTGGATAGAACCCTGAGAGCACACCGACACCCATTGCAACCGCGATCCCGCCGAGGAGAACCGCGGCTTTCACAGACGCGACAAACTCGATCCCCAGTGCCGAGCCCGCAATGAGACTTATGATTCGTGCGAGAAAAACGCCGATGATGCAGCCAACCACGCCGCCCACCAAACTCACCATACCCGATTCTAAGAGGAATAGCGAGAGGACATCGCTGCTCTTTGCGCCGATTGCTTTCATCACGCCGATCTCATGCGTCCGCTCCATCACCGACATCAGCATCGTGTTCATAATGCCAATCGATGCGACCACGAGTGCGATTGCTGCGATGCCAACCAAGACGCCCCGTAAAATACTAAAAACTGATCCAATCTGCTCTAGGGCGCTGCCCATCGTCATTGCGGTGGCGAAATCATCGAGCCCGTGATTATCGTTGATCGTTTCCTCGATCTCATCGGCTATTGCTTCGGCTTCATCGATATTATAGACCCGCACCATGATGTATTTTACCTCATCGGTTTGCATAATGTCCTTTGCAGCGCGTAACGAAAGAAAAATGTGGGGATCGACGTCAGCTGCATACAGCGTGCTTGCCTTTTCAAAAACGCCGATCACAATGAATTTCTCGCCATTGATGACCAGCTTATCGTTCACGTGTACCGTTTCATCGAAGAATTCGTTAGCGACACGGTCTCCAATGACGCAGGCTTTATAATCGTTCTCTCTGAGCCATCGCCCTTCCTTGAGTCCGACCGGATCCACATAGAAGCTCCCCAGCTCCTTGGTATCGCCACCGAAGATAAAAATGGGTGTTCGTTCATTCCGATACTCCACTTCCGCGGCATCGTACGTCATTGCTGTTATGGCCTTGATACCGCCTATCCGCTGCAAATCTTTGATATCGCGATCCGTGAAACTCCCCTGCTCCACATACGTTGTCCCGGATATTTTCCCGGGCATCACCGAGATGAGATCGGCAAACCCACTCAATTCGCCGGTGATCGCCTCTTCCATACCATAGCCGACGCTCACCAAGGAGACGATAGCCGCTATACCCACCGCGATGCCGAGCACAGTGAGTATTGACCGCGTTCTTCGTTCCCGTATGCTCCGGTAGGCCAGGAGGAATTTATCTCTCATTGCTCACTCACTTAATCAATCAAGCAATCTGCCGTCTCGCATCCGCTTTGTTCTCTGTGCACGGGCTGCAATCTCGGGATCGTGTGTCACCACGATGATCGTGCGTCCCTCTTTATTCAGCCCACCTAAGACATCCATTATTGCCTTACCCGTTTCACTATCCACGTTTCCCGTCGGTTCGTCGGCGATGATAATCTCAGGATTGTTTGAGAGGGCGCGAGCAATAGCCACCCGCTGCTGCTGCCCGCCACTTAGTTCCGACGGTTTATGATACCTGCGGTGCTCAAGTCCGACATTTTTTAGCATTTCCTCAGCTCTCTTCAGTCGCGCCTCACGTTTCACACCGGAGAAGAAGAGGGGCAGCGCAACATTTTCCACCGCATTTAACGTATGGACAAGGTTGAATTGCTGAAATATGAAGCCAATCTTATCTCTGCGTATCTCTGCAAGCTCGTTTTCGTTGAGCGTCGCGGTATTGATATTCTCGATGAAGACGGAACCGCTTGTGGGCGTGTCCAGACAGCCGAGCATATTGAGCAATGTGGATTTGCCCGAGCCCGAAGGGCCGATGATCGCAACGAACTCGCCGTCCTTTATCTCTAGGTTCACGTCATGCAATGCGTAAACTTCCGCATCTCCCATTCGGTAAATTTTCGTGAGATGTTCCGTGTGAATCATGTATTATTCTCTTCTTTGCTTGCGCGCTCTATTTCGTCTCTCGTGCTCGCTTTCTCCTCGCTCTCACCCAGACAACCACACCGACAACGACAAGAATTACCACCACTACGCCCACAATCGCCTGATTTGGTACTGTGCTCTTCTGCTGCTCTCGTATCTCTACCTGCACTTCATAACCTGCTAGTTTATATTGCTTGTCGGTGTCAATATCCGTGTACATGACGTTAAAGGGTATCGAGGTCTCGCCGAGATCCATATCGGTTGTATAAAGATCAAACGAGGCGGAAAAGACATCGCCAACCTCCATATCACCGATGAAATATTCTGATGGCAGCAGTTTGAGCCCACTGGCCAGAGGAACCACTGATACCGCTTTAATATCTTTGGTCATCCCGTTCGCGACGTCAAATTCGATCCTTGCAACCTCTCCCTGGTAGACAAATTCCGGTGCATCCACGAGAATAAGTCGCACGTCTGATCTGCTCGTTACCGTGATAGACGACGTAAGATCACTGGAATGCACGTTATTGCCGTTCTTATAGCTCGCTTCAAAAGCAATGTCGTGTATCCCTTCAGAACGTGGGTTGACAGTGAATTTCACAGTTCGCTGCTCATACGCTCCAAGATTGCCGACATAGAGCCCCTCAGGCGTAAATTCGAAGTCAGTGTTGCTCTTCTTCACAAATACATTGACCCCTTCTACGATATTCGGCCTGTTATTTGCTACGGCGATCGCAATATTCTTCGACTCGCCAAGCGAAATCTCTGATGGTATATCCTCCTCGAGTAACAGCACTTCACTGCTGTCCACCTTCACGGGGACCGGGAAACGCACATTGTCCCCGTTGTCCACTTCGATGTACACTTCGGGGTAATACGTGCCGTCGCGGGCAAAAGTAGCGGCCTTTAGCGGGAACGAGATTGTTATGCTCTCACCGGGTCCCAAGGCACCGACGTTTAAGTATTCGGTGCGTTGTGTACCGCTACTCAACCACTCGACATCTCTGCTCGTGCTACTCAATCGTATCGTATCTATCTCTGCACTTATCCCTCGAGTCGACGTGGTCGTCTTCTGCGAGGTAAGCGACGGATTCTCGACGATCGTCTCGGTCTCTGAGGACTGGGTGTCCATATTCTTTATGGTGAGCGTAATTGTGCCAGTGTCGCCGGGCATCAAGACTGCGGGCTCCATGGTATAACCGGTAACCATGACTGCAGGGCCCTCGACAGCGTAAGTCGAAGCTACCGCGAGTAATAAGAGCGCGACAACCGCTAAAAGCGCCGTCATAACTATGCCTAATTTTTTCCTATCTTTCATTTTTCCACCTCCTTTCTATTATCCTCTAATCGTATATAAATTCTTTTTGCCTTCTCCTTCACATCTTCCCGATCTAAGTTCATCCCATTTATCAGGGCGATTATCTGGGGGAACAGTAGAAAAGCGAAGCTCACTTTTTTGTATTCAGCTCTAAGTGCGAGAAGAGATTCCCGTAACGTATCATCCTCGCTTGTTTCTGCAAACTCAGAGAGGAAATCTATCACCTGCTTTAGCCGTTCTTCATATTGACGCCCGAGGAGTTCACCGTAACTCGTGGCTAGCGAGGGATTGTTCGAATAGTATTTTTCCCTTCCCTCCCGTTTGACAATAACCACGGTTCGCTCTCCCATGCCCTGCAAACATTGACTGATCATTCCTCTGCTCAAACCAGTACATGCTTCGATCTCCTTCTGCGTTACCGGTCGCGATTTCAGGAGCAGAAAACCCCAGATACGGCCCACTGATTCTCCTACACCCAGGCGCTTTCCCACCTTCGCGGACGCATCCAGCATCTTTTCCATCGCTGCTTCGCGCATCGTTTCACCACCTGCTTTTAGGTTTTTACTAAAATATTAAAAAGTAGTGCATAAAAATACTCTGGAATTGTTAAGTAAACTTTGAAACTACCCGGTATAAAGTGATGCTGGTATGGCTTTGATCCCTCTATGATACCTTTTAGTGTTGAACC
>JAFGHB010000024.1 GCA_016930255.1 Methanomicrobia archaeon
CATCACGGCTTAGTTTCGCGCATGGCTGGATCGAGCGGTTTCTAGGCGAGGGTGTTAAGTATGAATTGTTTGGTTTTTGACTATAAACATCCGGGTATAAAGTCCACCGTTCTCAATTACCAAAACAGTAAGTCCAAACAAAAAAGAGCGCGCATATTACCCCTGATTCGTTGTAAGCACAGCAAAGTTGTCCTCTACCGCTTCTTCATGCATTATTTGCTCAAACGCGCTCTTCGTTACAGTAGCTATTTTGTTGGTCCTTCGCTCAAGCGTCCGTTCATATGCCGCCCACCGATTACCCGCTTCGAGATCACACGCCAATATTTCCGTCTCGTAGATCTCCGTATTCCTTATCTCCGCTTCACGGTTCCCCGTTATAGATATTTGCATCAGCAACTTACTGAATAACCCTCGTGCAACCTCTCTAATGAGCATATCTACCAGCAGAGAAGCGTTCTCCGTAAGATCCCCCTTATAAACCGGATAGGCAATCTCCTCCAATAGCTCATCAGCGGAGTCCTCTAATATGTCGTCAGGATAAATAAGAACGCCCACATCTACGCACTCTACGCGTAGCGTGCACCCATTAGACCCTTCCGCTGAGTCTAACGTTTCGTTCAAGAGCACGCATAATAGTTCATTGAAGTCCGCCTTTCTCGCACCGATCATCTCGTTCATCGCTGGTAGGAATCAACTGTTGCTCGTGCACCCATAAAAAACTTTCGCTAAAGGAGCTGTCGACATGTAGGCTGCGTGGAAGCGGGAGGTTCTGGATAAATGCTCAACGCTGCGCACCCCGTAGTCCTTCTTTGCTCTGGATCCGTTTGACGACCGTAATTCGCAACAGGATTTGCCGTGCTGAAGACTTATCCGTTTCCTTAAACGGCGTGTACGTGGAAATAGAGGTTCGTCAAACGGTCTTTCAAGAAGCAGTAACTGAAAGGCGCTTTTGAGGTACGAACGCGACTGATGATAGAAAAGAAACAGAAGGCTTTTTAAGTCTGTAAACAGGATTGTGAAATATAGCGTAGTGCGCGTGACAACACCGATTATTAGAAGATATGGAAGAAGTTGTGCGGATTGTGGAAGAGGAAGGTGTGAAATATACAAATCCAATTGTAATAGAGGGCCTACCCGACGTGGGTCTGGTAGGCACAATCGCAGCCTCTTACATCGTGGAGAAGCTGGATTTTAAGGAGATCGGGCATATCGAATCTGATTTGTTCCCGCCCGTTATGGTCATACACAACGGCAATTTGAAGGATCCGTTCAGGATATACAGCGCTGAGGATGGGTCTGTAGTGGTGGTGCTATCCGAAGTTGCCGTGCCGCCAAAGGCGGTTTATCCTCTGACTACTGCGCTGGCTGAGTGGTTTAGCACGATAACGGTGAAAGATCAGGTTATATCGATAAAAGGACTGCCGGTGAAGAACCGAATGGACATAGAGAACCCGGAAGTGTTCGGTATCGGAAACAACGAAGGCGCCGTTGCGGAGCTCAAGGCTAAGCAGATGGATCTCCTGGAGGAGGGGTTCATCGCGGGTACGTATGCAATGCTGCTGAGGGAATGCTGGAAAAAGAAGATAAGTGCGATTTCCTTACTCGCCCAGTGCTACCCGGTGTATCCTGATCCCGGCGCGGCGGCTTCGGCTATCGAGACCGTCAAGAAATTCGTACCGAGTCTCGCCGTGGACGTTAGTGAATTATTAGAGAACGCAGAGGAGATAAAGCTCAAAGCTCGTGACCTCATGCAGCAGACAGCGCTCTCAGCGTCTGAGATGCAGAAGGATATGGAGCAGGATATGCCCATTATGTACCAGTAAGTAGCGGATGAGGGGACGCCACATGAAGCAGGAGATGAGGATAAATAGGTAAGGACTGGGATAAAGAGGGGTAGAAAAATGGAGATAGAGAGGCGGATTTTAAAGGCGACATGGGGCCATAATGGCAATTTAGTGCCGCTTTACGAATTGGAAGATGAAAATGATGCGTTCCTGGTCACGTTTGACCTGCCACGAGTGAGTAAGGAGAACGTAGAGATCAATACGACCGAGTATACGGTAGAGGTAATAGCAAAGATGAGCAATGCCGTTTGCTGGGAGCGGTGGGGGATTGTCCAGAAGAAGATAACCTTCCAGTCTTTCAGGAAACAGATTCGGTTGCCCGAACCCATAGAGCCGGAAAAGGCGCACGCGTCTTTCAAGAACGGCATTCTCAGGATTACGTTACCGAAAATACGACGGAAGGTACAGATTACTGTAGAATAAAGGAGAATAACCTGAATCGCACGCGTTCGTTCTAGATAGGCAGGCGTTCTAATCAATCCATCACGTTCAGCGAGAAGCCCAGGCTCTTAGCCGAATGGGTGATCATACCGATTGAAACGACATCAACACCAGCGGATGCAAAATCTTCTACATTCTCTTCATTTATCCCGCCTGACGCTTCCACGATCAGATTTTCGCGAAGCCCTCGCTCGGTCAGCAATCCCACGCACTCTTTCACGTCCGCAGGTGTCATGTTATCCAGCATGATGATATCAACGTGTAATTCCGCCGCTTGGAGCGCTTCCGCTATGCTTTCCACTTCGACCTCGATCTTGCGTGTGAAGCTGATAACTTCTTTCGCCCTTTTTACCGCGTTCTCCAGCCCCATGAACTTTATGTGATTATCTTTTATAATCACCGCCTCGTACAGCCCGAATCGATGCGGGTCGCCACCGCCGAGGGTTATCGCCTTCTTCTCGTATTTCCGGAAGCCCGGCGTGGTCTTCCTCGTACCCGCTACCCGTACGTGCTCGTTGACCGCTTTCGCTTTGGTTACAAACAGGTTCGTTAACGTCGCTATACCGCTCATTCTGCCTAATATGTTCAGTAAAAGCCGTTCTGCCTTCAAGATCTTCGCACCGGGCCCCTTCATTATCAGAACCGTATCATCGCTCTTTACCCTATCCCCGTCCGTGAATTCGGAGGAATAGTGCACGGAGAAATAGTCACAGATCTGTTCCACCTCAGCCAAACCCGCAAGGATGCCGTCTTCCTTCACCACTATCTCCGCCTTGCAATCGGTATACGGCACTATCTCTTCGTAGTCCTCGTACCCTACATCCTCCTCCAGAAAGTTTTCTATCTCCTTCAGCAGCATCTCCAACTAAAACTTATCTTTTAAAGTAAAGAATGTTTATTCAAAATTTCCCTTTTAGCAGGGGGCTCTTCATTGTAAAAAGATGTCGAAAATAAAAGTAGGCGTGGTTGGCTGCGGCGCGATCGGAAGTGAGATCTGCAAGGCGATAGACTCGGATGAAGTGAACGGGCATGCGTTAGGCTTGGAGATGGAGCTGAAACTGTTGATCGATTTCCATCCGGAGCGAATAGCGCGACTGCGTGAAAGTCTACGCACGACGCCGGAGCTAACAAGAACCAGTAGCACAGAACTGGATGATGTACTCGACGAGGTTGATTTGGTGATTGAGTGCGCATCGCAGGCTGCGGTTCGTGAATTTATGATTCCCGTATTAAAACGGGGAAAGGACGTGATGATCCTGAGTGTCGGCGCACTCCTGTGCGACACCGGCCTCTTTGAAGAAATTGAGCGTATCTCGAAGGATAAAGGCGGTCGTGTGTATATCCCGTCGGGTGCGGTGGCGGGGATAGACGGGCTGAAATCCGGTGCCGTTGGCGGCATCCGCTCTGTGGAATTAACGACAAGAAAGCCGCCACGAGGGTTCGAGGGTAACGAATATGTTAGAGAACGAGGCATAGATCTGGGCGCGATAACGGAGGAACAAACGCTGTTCTCCGGTTCCGCGCTGGAGGCGGTGAAGCATTTCCCTGAGAATATAAACGTCGCTGCTTCGCTCAGCCTTGCGGGTATCGGTCCCGAGGCGACGAAGGTGCGGATAGTTGCAGATCCTGCAGCGAGAAAGAACAAGCACGAGATAAAAGCGAAGGGTGAATTTGGCGATCTCTTCGTGCGGGTGAAGAACGTACCGTCCGCGACGAACCCAAAGACGAGCTATTTGGCTGCGCTCTCTGCAATCGCAACACTGAAACGGGTATCCCATTCGATACAGCTTGGAACGTAGAAAATGGATGAAGAAGAACTGCTAAGGAAATTCCTGGGCCTTGAGGACGAGGCAGACGAGATAGTAGAAGCGTGGAGGCTTTTCATCGAGACCAACAAGGCGTTTCGCGACGTGGACGCGCGAGTTATAAGCAGGAGAGATGGAGACAACATACGGCGGAAATTCGCGAAACACATACGGAAGAACAGATTGAAGATGCTGGACGAAGAAGAAGGTGGGCTGAAAGCACATGAACTCGCTATAGGCCAAGAAGGGGAAGAAGAGGCGGAAGGGGAACTAAAGAGATTAAACAGCTTTGATCTCTGGTTGCTGGCTGATTTCCCGGCGCTCTGCACGGTGTGGGTGGCTGACGATTTTAACGATGCAGAAGGCTTTCCCGATGCGATACTTGCGTTCCTGGACAACCCTTATGTTACTGTTCGCTTAAAGGAGCGCCTGATAGAGAAGGACACGGCGCGGGGCGAGGAACTGCTCAAAACGCTACTCGAAGCTCAGCCCTCGGCAGTGAGTGCGCATTTATTGCTCGTACGGCTTTACGAACGCGAAGGGCGGCTGGAAGACGCTGAGGCGGAATACACACGCATGTCGACGGAGACCGATGACGAGGTGGCATGGACGAACTACGGCGACTTCCTGGAGAAGAACGGGCGCTACGAAGAGGCTTTTGATGCTTTTAAGAAAGGGTTCGAGGTTTGCGAACGGATCGGCCGAGCTGGTGACAGACTGGGCACGGTGATCAAGGATAGCATAAGTAGAGTGGAGCGCATGAAGAATCTTGAGGGCGAAGCGGCGGCGAAGGCGCGAGAATACTGGGATGCGGTGTGGTTGATCGAAGAGATAGGAGAGTTTGCGGATAAAACGTACGCAACGGACTTAGAGAAGGCGTCGGACGAATACAAAGAAGAGAAAGGGATTGACGTGTCGTACGCGGAAGACACGTTTGATTTCCTCTACTGGTTCCTGTTCAGTCGCGCGCTCGGAGATGGACGTACTCCGGGAATGGCGTATGCGGAAGAGAAAGGACTCAGTGACGAGCTCAAGGAGCGTATAAAAGGGCTTGGTAACCCGGTCAGCGGCGATTTTAAGGTGGTTAGCGTGGATCGCGCCACCTTCACCTTCGTGGCTAAAGACGTCGAGACGGAGGAAGCGTACGAACTGGAGGGCAGTATTCCGGATGTAAAAGGGCGGTTAACGTTCACTGGGAATATCTATCCATGGGGCGATTTCTATTTCACCGAATGCCTCTTGAAAGTGCAAGAGAAAGAAGAGGATTAAGCCGAGAGGCGTTCGGTCTGTTCTGTTTGGATAGCGTTTTATAATCGTATTAAGAAGAGCTATATGTATGAATGAGTGAAGGGAGATGCCCGTAATAAGATTGTATTACGATGATTTGGAAGCGCTTACCGGCGTGAGCATAGCGAGGATAAAGGAGCGAATGCCGTTGCTCTGCGCGGATGTAGAGCGCGTGGAACTGGAGTATATGGATGTGGAGTTCTTTCCTAACCGCCCTGACCTCTTCAGTGTCGAGGGCGTTGCTCGTACGCTGAGGCAGTTCCTGGATCTCGAACCCGGTCTGGTCAGCTATCCCGTGGGGAAGTCGGGCATCGAACTGACGGTGGACGAGTCGGTCCTGAACGTGCGACCGTACGTCGTCTCCGGAGTGGTAAGGAACTTGCAGTTTGATTCTCGTGGAATAGAATCGTTAATGCTCTTACAGGAGCAGTTACATCGCGGGTTAGGCCGCAACAGGAAGAATGTCTCGGTCGGCGTGCACGATTTATCGAAGGTGAAGCCTCCGTTTACGTACCTCGCCGTCGATCCCAGCTTCTCGTTCGTACCACTGGATTACGACGAGGAGATGACGATGGCGGAGATCTTAGAGCGGCATCCAAAAGGGATCGGATACCGCTACATACTCGAAGGCAAGGATAAGTACCCTTTGATTCTCGATTCTGAAGGTAACGTCCTTTCGTTCCCGCCTATTATTAATGGTGAGCTCACGCGGGTCACAGAATCCACAACAGAGCTCTTTCTCGATGTTACGGGCCTGAACGAGCATGTTTCAATGGCGCTTAATATTATCGCCGCCGCACTTGCGGAACGCGGTGGAGAACTCCAAACGGTGGTGGTTCGCTATCCTGGCGGTAGTGGAGGCGTCGTGAATGAGCACGAGAAAGTAACGCCCAACTTAGAGCCGAGCATGATGGACGTATCCGTGCACGAAGCCAATGCACTCATCGGTTTAGAGCTGGACGCCGAGGAGTGCGTGACGTGCTGTGCGCGCATGGGGCTTGGTGCAATGGTAAAATCCGCAGAGACGATCGAGGTGAAGATACCCGCGTATCGGTACGACATACTGCATCCCTGGGATATTATAGAAGATATCGCCATCGGCTATGGCTACGACCAGCTCACGCCTGAACTGCCGGATACGGTGGTTATAGGCGAAGCACATCCAATAGAGAAGAAAGAGGCCACCGTACGAAACATAATGACCGGTCTGGGCTACTTTGAGGTGTTCACCTTCACACTGACCTCCGAGCGGAAGCAGTTTGAATGGATGCGGCGAATGGATCGAGAATCGGAAAAAGTACGAGTGGCATCGCCCATAAGCACGGAGCATACGATGCTGAGATGCTCGATCCTGCCGAATTTGCTGGAGATACTCGCGATTAATAAGCACCGCGACCTGCCGCAGCGGATCTTCGAAGTCGGTCCCGTTGTGCAGAACTTTAAGGAGAACTACATGCTTGCGGCGGTTTCAACACACGCCACGGCAAACTTCGCAGAGGTCAAGTCCATAGCAGACGCGGTACTCAAGGAGATGGGGCTGGCCGATGTGGAGGTCGTTAACTCGAAAGACGGCGCATTCTTCGAGTACGGACGACGAGCTGACATCGTGAACGACGGCGAGTACATAGGCATCTTTGGCGAGCTGCATCCCGAAGTGATTACCAATTTCGGGTTGGATCACCCGGTAGTGGGGTTTGAGCTGGATATAAACAGCGTGAAATCGGGAAAAAAAGAACGTTCATAGCCCCGTCGTTTTCGAAGCAGGATTCAAAGAGTTGCCAGGTTCCGTACGTAGGTTCTCTTGCCTCCATGATTTATCGTTTTTTCTCGTTTATCGCTGTGGAACGATGGCGAGGCGGCGTGAAAATCCCGTGTTTCTTAATTAGATGCACTAGCTAGTTATCCGCTCACCACGGGCAGTGTAAAACAAACCGTGCATCCTTTCCCTTTCTCTGATTCCATCCAGATACGCCCCCCACACACTTCGATTATCCGTTTCACGATGGCTAATCCTGCACCGGTTCCCTCGCTCCTGCTATCCACCTTGTAGAACAGCTCGAAGACCTTCTCGTGCTGATTTGGATCTATACCCCTACCGTTGTCCTTCACAAAGAACACTGTCTCCGCGCCTTCCTCGCGATACCCGATATCTATCTCCGGGCTTGGCTGGTCGCCCCGGTATTTTATACAATTCCCGATAAGATTCACCAGCGCCTCGACTATCCGCATCCGATCCACGTGCACGGTGGGGAAGTCCTTGGCCACAGAAACTCGGACATTATTTGCGGTTAGTTCTCCCGCGGTCTGTCCAAGTGCATCGTCGACGATTTTTCCAAACGACACATCTTCAGGTGGATTCACCATACGTCCAATACGA
Source organism: Methanomicrobia archaeon (assembly GCA_016930255.1). Lineage (NCBI taxonomy): Archaea > Methanobacteriati > Methanobacteriota > Methanomicrobia > Methanomicrobia archaeon. The sequence continues at coordinate 7,755 of JAFGHB010000024.1, forward strand.
GAGAGTTCCAGGGTGTCGTGTAAAAGGCGGCTCATCTGCGTAGTGGCCTTCGTTATGTGCTGCAAATCGTTTTCCACTTTCTCGCCTTCTGTTTCTTCTAAATCCTTCCGGAGCATGTCAGTGAAACCCTGAATGGTAATAAGCGGCGACCGTAAGTCGTGAGAAACGGTGTAGGTGAACCGTTCCAACTCGCGGTTCTTTGCTTCAAGCTCTTTAAGAATGAGAGTTCTTTCACTCTCCATTCGCTTCCAATCGGTGATGTCAGAGAACACATTGGAAAACTTGCCCTTCGCTGGAGAGGACGACGTGATATGCAGGTATTTGTCGATTGGCGGGAAATAGCGCTCGAACGAGGCCGGTTCCCTAGTCTCCGCAACCTTGGCATAGATCTCGAGGAACGGCGCCTCTCCCGTGCCATAGAGTTGCGAGGCCAACGCCCCGACGGCCTGGGCCCTGCTGATTCCAATAATTCGCTCATAGGCGGGATTGACATCGAGAATCCGGTAATCTACCGCCCGGCCTCCCTCGTAGATCACTTCGTCGATACAACATGCAGCCGCCATGTTATTGAACATAGCTCGAAACTTCTCTTCGCTCTCTCGCAGCGCTTCTTCCGCACGTTTGCGCTCGGTGATGTCGCGAAAGAAGGCAGTGAAGTAGGATCTTCCTTCAAGCGTTATGGAGCTTGAACTGATGTCCGCGTAGAAGACGGAACCGTCATTGCGGACGACGGGAACCCCAGTAGAAACCGAAAGCTCACCACTCACATGTTTCTGGAATTCCTGTTCGACGCTGGCCCATTCTTCTGAGGGGTGTAGAGATGAAATGGACCGGCTAACCAAGTCCTCCTTGGAGCAGCCCAGCAACTCAGCCATGGCGCCGTTTCCGAAGAGGATCTTTCGCGTTTTGCCGTCGAAGAAGATGATGCCATCTTTGCTGCTTTCAATAATGCTTCGGAACTTGCTCTCGGATTCCTTCAGGGCCTCTTTCGCACGCTTTTGCTCGGTGATGTCGTAGGACGTTCCATGGATCCAAAGAGGCTTCCCTGAGTCATCACAGATATTTTTAACATCCTCGTGAAGCCACCGTATCGCTCCATCCTTGCGTATGATGCGGTATTCCATTTCACTTAAATACCCTGGAATCGAGCGCATTTTTTCCGCTTTCTCGTCCATTGTAGGTACGTCGTCCGGATGAATGAGCTGGTCCCATCTCACCTTGCCCGTGGCGAATTCGACCTCTTTATAGCCGGTGACCTCCTCAATTGCCCCGTGCAAAAATATCGGTGCAAAAGTGAGGTCGGCTCGAAACGCTATCCCCTGGAAGTTCTGCAAGAATTCCCTGTACCGTTCCTCACTATCTCGAAACGCCTCTTCCGCACGCTTACGTTCGGTGATGTCCCTTGCAATGCTCAAAATCGCTTGTTTCCCCTGATAAGTCACAAGACTGGAGCTGATTTCCACTGGAATTGTCTTTCCATCTTTGGTGGTGTGTGCTGTTTCAAAAACCTGTATTTCATCGCTTGGCATTCCTTTAATAAGGTCTCTTATTTCTTCCACGGTTAGATTGGTATCGATGTCGGGCGGTCCCATAGAAAGCAATTCTTCCCTGGAATAACCCAAAACCTTAACAGCAGCCTCATTCACATCAATAAAGTTCCCCTCAAGACCGATGACCCAAGCCGTGTCATTCATTCCGTTAAGTAACTCTCTATACTTCTCCTCGCTCTCCCGCAGCGCTTCCTCCGCTTTCTTGCGCTTGGTGATGTCTCGGATCGCGCCAATAAGCCCTACGATTCTGTCTCCCTCTCGAATAAATGTGTCGCTTTCTTCCACGTAAACAGCGCTACCGTCTCTTTTCACCAGGCGAAATTCAATCGGGGCTTCCTCTCCTGCTTCTAAGCACCGCTGCAAGTCTGCGCTGACACGCTCAACATCGTCCGGGTGAATGAATTCAAAGATATTATGCCCGACGACCTCTTCCAGTGCGTAGCCATAGGTAGAAACCTGCGGACTCACAAAAGTGAGCATGCCATCAGGAGTAACGGAGTATATCATGTCAAAGGTGTTCTCAACGATGACCCGATATTTCTCTTCGCTCTCTCGCAACGCCTCTTCCGCCCGCTTGCGGTCGGTGATGTCACGCGTGTTCACCAAATCGGCTGTCTCGCCCCTGAACGTTATCGTCGTGCCTATGCTCTCAACCCATTTTTCCGCGCCGTCCTTCGTTACCATCTTGTAGGTATTGAAGAAGCCACCCTTGTCACGTTTTACGAGCATAAGGTCCTTCATCACCGATTCTTTGTAGCTTGGGTGGATGAAGTCCAGGGCATTTAGCCCGATCACTTCTCGTTCTGATTTGAAACCCCCTAACTTGGCTGTCGCCTTGTTGGCCAACAATACTTCGCCGTTCCAGTCCAGGATCATTATTGCATCAAGCATGTTATCGACAAGCGACTGGAAAAGGTGCTCACTCTCCCGCAGTGCCTTTTCCGTCTTTAAACGGACAATCGGGCTGCCGATTTGCGCTGCAATCGTTTCGAGCGTGCCACGAGAGAAAACGGGCACCTCATCTAACGTATGGGAAGCGATATTCAGACAGCCGATCACCTGATCTTCGTGATACACCGGAATGATGGCGGAAGCACGCAAGCCCTCACGCCTTTTAGCCTCTTCCAAGGGCACCCCTAAACCAGAATGTTTTGCGTAGATTGGCTTGCCTGCCATTACGAGCCGCGTACTGGGCGAATCAGCTTCATAGTGTGACGAACTCTCGATAAAATCTGGTGATAGTCCTGTATGAACCACAAGGTTTAAAGCCCCGGTGGTCTCATCCACCAGATAAATGCCGCCACAGTCCATCCCTGATGCATGGATCACCGATTCAAGGCAGAGACGCAACCCCTCATTAAGCCCGGTTACCGTGTTAAGCGCTAGAGCCAGGTCGTGTTGGGTGTTTAGCAGATTTTCCGCACGCTTGCGCTCGGTGAGATCCAAAAGAGCTGCGACGCTCTTTCCTGTTCCCGGGATCATACTGACGGATAAGAAGATAGGTTTGATATTACCTGCTTTATCGATAAGCTTGAACTCATAGCTCGTTGGCGCAGCATTTGGATCGATCCTTCGTAAGCGATGATACTCTTTCATTCGCTCTAAATCCTCGTTCACGATGAATTCTGTCCAACTTTTCTTACCTTCCACTTCCTCCCGGGAATAGCCGAATAATTCTTCAAATTGCGTGTTCACCAGGGATAAGGTCGTATCCTCCTCAATGATGACCGTTGCGGTGCCGGTCGTTTCAAAGATGGTCCGGTATTCTCTCTCTGATTCCCTCAACGCTTCTACAGCTCTCTTTTTCTCCACTGCATCACGGATCGCGTGCGCCAGGGTACCGTACATGCTGTCGGTATCTACACCTTTCTGTATGTAGTGATTCGCTCCCCGGTTCAATGCCTCAATCGCTACTTCTTCTCTCCCTCTCCCCGTGAGCATAATGAATGGAATGGCGTTTCCCTCCTCTCGAAGGTGTTGGAGGAATCTTAGACCATCCATTCCCGGCATCTTATAGTCCGCGATTACAACATCGTAGTTTCCGCGTTTTAAGAGTTCTACGCCTTCTACGCCGGACGTGGCGGAATCAACAGTAAAATCATCGTTTTCGCTTTCCAGGTATCTTTTTGTTAATTCAAGAAAATAGTGCTCATCATCCACATGTAGTACCCATATTCCAGTCCGCTTTTCTTCGTGTCTGTCCATCTGACCCTCTTTCTTCAGACCACAAACTAAGTGCACAAAACAAATCGTCAATAGTAGATGATATACGAGCAACCCTACTAAAAAGCTTTTCGATTCGTGAGCTGAGATGAGGAGTCCAGCACGTCAACCGGAAAGGCGAAACTAAATCGCTCTCCCGAGCACATTCACCAAACCCCTATGAACGCTTAACCACTAATTAGCGCTCTTATACCATCCATAGGTTAAATTCGAGCATAATAAGAGCTGGTATAAGCAAACTGCTGGAAGTTTATATAAAGTGAAACAGATACGACTTATTTGGGGGTATTCCAATGGCGATAACAGACTTGGGACAGACCATCCCGTATACGGGAATAACCATTTTTCAGGTAGTAACCGCGATAATCGTCCTCTTCGTCGGTTGGATAGCGGTAAAGATAATTATCGTGGTGTTTAAGAAGGAACTCGTGAAGACAAAGCTGCCGGAACTTGTGGTGGAGTTCTTAGCACGGTTCTTAAGCGCGCTCCTTTACGTTGTCGTGATACTGTTGGCCGTGAGTGCTGTGGGTATTACCGTCGGTTCGGTAGTAATCGGTCTCTCTGCGGTCATAGGTTTGGTATTGGGCTTTGGTATGCAGGACACGATGACAAACTTATTTGCCGGGGTGTGGTTGGCTGCGCTGAGACCGATTGATAAGGATGAAGTGGTTACCACGAATGGTCAGACCGGGAAGGTGAGTGCGATAGGTATGATGTCAACCGAGCTTCTATCGTACGATAACAAACTTGTTACACTTCCGAACAAGCTCGTCTGGGGCAGTCCGATCATCAATTTCACGCGACTTCCGACACGGCGCGTTGATGTCAGCGTCGGCGTCAGTTATGGCACAAACCTGGAAAAAGCCATCTCGGTCGCACTGGATCTGATGAAGAGCCACGCGTTAGTTCTCGACGATCCCGCGCCGGCGGTGGTCGTCACGGAGCTTGCAGATTCGTCCGTGAACCTCCAACTCAGGATGTGGACGAAAACGCCAGACTATTGGACGGTCAACTTCGAAGTGACCAAAGGCATCTTCGAGGCGTACAAGCGCGAAGACGTGGAAATACCGTTCCCACAGATGGACGTGCATCTCAAACAAGAGTGAAACACCAACCTCTGCCACAAATAAGGCGGCAACAGTAGAAAACCTGCGAAGCGATGCAGCGATGAGAAAGTCAACACTTTTCGGTAATACCATATCTAGTTAGTTAACTAAAAAATCCCAAGTCAACTGCTTGATAATCAGAATCCACCACTTTATTTTTTTTCTCTTTTTTTAGTTCTGAAAAACCGCCGTTTCAAAACGTCCTTCTCCGTTTCGATTATCAGCTCGACCAAGTGCTCGTTTACTGCGTGTTCCTTTTTCAGTATCTCCTCAGCGTCACCAACGCTGAGTCCTTTACCCGCAAGTGCAATCAGCGCGGCCTTCCCGTAGGTTGCAATCAATTCCGCCGATTTCTGTGCGTCGTTAACCAGCTTGCTCGTCTTTTTGCTCTTGCCTGCGCTTGCACTACTCTTGCTTTGCCGCATTCCTCTTCTCACCTCGCTCTCATCCGCTTTTAACGCACCCACCAATGGGGACTCGCATTCCGGGCACTTGAGATTGTCTACTGCCACATCGTTTATTCTTCGTACTGCCGTGTACTGCCAGCAATTGGTGCAGACAAACGTCAGGGATTCGTCCAACAGCCGGGCCTTCACGTATTTTAGGATGACCCGGTGCATTCGTTCCGGTGGGATGAGCTCGTAGCCGTGCTTTATTGCATCGCCAATGCCGGCGATTGGGCTGACCGCATCGCCCTTTATTACCTCTAGTTCCAGCTTGCCTGCGTTTATCCGTTTTAAAAGCTGTGCGGTCAGAGCTATATCCACATCCTTATTCTGAGCTTCACGCAGCGCTTCGTCAAAGACCGCAGAGCCTTCAAAGCTTCGTATTACGTTGTCCAGATCGAGATCGCTCAATGAGGCATCCCGGGCTATAGCGCCGAATCGCCGTGCTACGTGGATGAATCGCATTTTAAATAACCTACTTCGTGCCAATGCTTTCAGTGCGAGCGGTTCGACTGGTTTGGCTGCCAAATCGAGCACGATCTCCCTGACATCCTCGGGCGTTAGTCCGGGTTCCTCGATCTTGAGCTGTATCCGGTACGGGTCTTGCTGCACGCCTACCGGCACACCGAGCCGGTCCGACAGAACAGAAGCTAAAAGCATTGCGAAGGTTCTGTTAGCACGGAGTCCGAAAGAGCAATGGAGGATGATCTGATCGTTCCAGCGTTCCAGTGTCAGCAGCTTATCGGTCGGCACGGGATAGCCCTTTTTCACCTGCTGGATAACTTCGTCTAAGGCCCTTGTTAGCGTCTGCTGACTGCCCGGATACTCCGTTAGGAGCCCCTTTTCCAGCGTATCAACCTCTGTGCTCGGTCCATGCTCCTGTTCGCGTTTCACGAATCCGCGAATCTTACCTACCTCATCGGCGATCGTATAGGGAACGGGTATCTCCTCGCCCGCCCAGCTCGGAATGGCGCCTGTCGGATCTTCCTCACGTTTCACGTATATACGCTCGCCGTAGACGTGTAGGATTTTCCAGGCGCGACCGCCTTCGATGAACTTGTTACCGGGCTTGGCGTATTCCGCGACGAACGCTTCATCTAAAACGCCGACTGGCGTATCATCCTCGTCAATGACAAGATAATGCCTGACCTCAGGGATCATGGATAGATGCTCGAAATAATAGCTGTACAGTGCTTTTATCCGCTGTGGCCTCAGGAACACCTTATCCTCTTCGGAGAACCAGAGTAGTCGTGGAATGCGAGAATGCATATAGCTCAATACGGCGATCAACTCGCCCTCCTCGAGGTTGCGATACGGATACGCTTTCCTTATGACGTTCCGGGCTTCTTCGAAGCTCCATCGCCGTTTCGTCAGAAGCAGCCCAGCTATCTGATGCGCCAGGACGTCAAGCGGGTTCTCGGGAATATCCGCAGGCTCTAAATCGTCCGCAAGCGCACGACGGCAAATGACCAGCGCCTCCAATGCATCGTCCGAGTCCTGGACCACGATCGCGCCGTGCGCAATCCCGCCTATTTGATGGCCGCTTCTACCGATTCGCTGAAGGAGTCGCGTGACCTGCCGTGGCGAATTGTACTGGATGACGAAATCCAGCCGCCCGATGTCGATTCCCAGCTCCAGGGAGCTCGTGCAGATAATCCCGTGCAGCGTGCCCTCTTTTATGCCGCGCTCGACAGTGATTCGTGATGGCTTGGAGAGCGAGCCGTGATGCACGCCCACGAGAAAGTTCAAATCCCACACGCGGAACCGGCTGCCGAGGATCTCGGTTATCGAGCGCGTATTGGTGAATATCAGTGTGGATTGATGCGCTTCCACGAGCTTCTTCATCAGCCGTAGCCGTGCCGCGACTTCAGGATACGTATACAGCTCATCCGCCAGTTTGTAATCTTCCGATTCAGCCTTTGGATAAAATACCTCTACCTCTATTGACCGAGATACCGAAACGTTGATTATCTCACACTCTCGTTCTGTACCGACAAGGAATTTCGCTACTTTGTCCGGCGAGCCGATGGTCGCGGACAGCCCGATGATCTGGAAATCACTCTCTTTTAAGTACCGAAGCCGCTCGAGAGCAAGTGCGAGTTGCGAGCCGCGTTTGTCGATCGCGAGTTCGTGCACTTCGTCCACGATTACCCACTTGACTGCAGCCAGGTGCTGCCGCATAATCCTGCCCGGTAAGATCGCCTGTAACGTCTCCGGCGTGGTGATCAGGATATCGGGTGGAACCATAGCCTGCGCCTCCCGTTCACGCGTCGAGGTATCGCCATGCCTCATGCCCAATCGCAGATCCAGCCGTTTGCACCACCACTGTAGCCGCTCAAGCATGTCACGATTCAGGGCTTTGAGCGGCGTGATGTAAAGCATCTTTATGCCTGGCTCACGCTCCGCTTTGAGTACCGCATCCAAGACCGGCAACAGTGCCGATTCGGTCTTCCCCGTTGCGGTTGGCGCGATCAGTAACACGTTCTTCCCGGCCATTATCGGCGGAATAGCCCCGCTCTGCGCTTCGGTAGGGTAAGAAAAGCCCTTTTCCTCGATGGCTTTTTGAATAGGATTCGAAAACGAGGTGAATACGGTAGGTGGTGACATTTCTGTTTTTGCGATACGTTTATATTGCTATTTATCATAAGTAAAAGATGTGGAAGGCGAATAATGAGAGATGATAAAAAGGAGGGTAGTGGAATTTTCAATGGTAGCGAAGACAGATAAGAAAGAATGGTTTGATATGCCCAGAAAGCAATGGGAATGTGCTCAAGAAAAAGGAGACAAATACCATATTTATCGGATTTACGATGCAGGAACTAAACAAGTAAAGGTTGTCGATATTCCAAATCAACGCAAACTTTGGCAAGAAGACAGTGTTATTGCTGATCATGTTCGTATTCATATATAAACAACCGACTAAAATGACCCCCATTAAAAAGAGGTAAAGGGAATATGGACCCCTGTTGGCTTCCCTCGGCAATAATGCAAACTACTGGCGCAATGGTAGGTATATACTTAGCAATCTATATCTTAGCTCTCCCTAAACTTATCGAACTTGCTCCACTTTTTAAACTTAGGGCGTTCATAACCCCAAACAGAGAAAGGAAGAAACAAGCCACTAGGGGTTATATAGCTAAGTTACTCTTAACCTGTGTAAGTATGGTTTTCAGTGTTATAATTGTTACTAGTTGTTGCATTATCTATTTTAGCATGTTATGGCTTGAATCTCTAAAAACGAACACACCTATAATTACCTACTTTGGAATACCCGTGGATAATGCTGTTAAAACACTCTTTGTGATTTCATTAATTGCTATTGTTATTTGGTCCATTTTGATAAACGTTGTGGTACTTTATCTATCGTACACTACAGAGTACGATAAGCGTTTTCAACGTTTTTTTGTAAAGGAACTAATCAAAACATTTGACATAATAAAGGAGGCGGAGCAAGTGATTAAAGAAACAGATGCATTGATAGAAGTGTATGAGAAGCGTAAAGATGCTTTTTGATCGGGATTTGAAAAGCGGTAAAACGCTAACAGGAATTATAGACGAATAGGGGCATTAGCGGCACAAACAAAAAAAATCGAAAGTGCAAAAAGAAGGATGTTCGAGATGCAGGATGATATTTTGGGAAAATATAGTGATGTACCTTTTCTTGCTTTGCCAGATAAAAGAAAATATCAAAGGGGAGGAACCAAGATACAATGAACAGCTTATTTCATCGTAAACGCGGCGTTGTACCCGCCTGTGACGTGTACGATCTGAAGACGTTTAGAAGGCTCATTGAAGCCACATACGACCTCGAGGGCATTGTCGGCTACAAACTGGGCGCGCTCCTCGGGTTAACCTACGGGCTCCCGCAATTGGTCAACGTTATACGTGAATACACCGATTTACCGGTGATCTATGACCATCAAAAGGCCGGGACGGACATTCCACGACTGGGTGTGAAGTTCGCGACCATCTGTGCGGATGCCGGGATAACGGGTGTGATACTCTTCCCCCAGGCGGGCCCGCAAACCGAAGCTGCCTTCATAGATGCGCTTTTTGATAAGAATCTGGTGCCTATGGTAGGCGGCGAGATGACGCATTCGCAGTATCTGACACACGACGGAGGCTTCATAAGAGATGACGCGCCCGTGGAGATCTACACGCTCGCTGCTGAGAAGGGCGTGAACCATTTTATCGTACCGGGGACGAAGCCTGCAGTTATTAACCAGTACCACCGGTTGCTGTCCGGACTGGTGAACGAGCCCGAATATAGCATGCCGGGCATCGGTAAACAGGGCGGGGACATAACGTCCGCTTTTGACGCTTTAGAGGGTGCACCGGCGTATGCAATTATCGGCGCGAGTATCTACGAGCAAGCAGATATGGCTGCGGCAGCACGGCGGTTCTGCGCGGAAGCGCTTAGCACAACCGGAAGTGAGTAGCATGAGCTGGCAGGAAGAGAAAGAGAACGTGGGGAAAGAGATAGTGCGTGCTTTGTACAACCAGGGCATGATAAAGACGTGGTATAGGGATAACCCGCGCGGCTGGACGCTCGTTTCAGGTCTCTGGAGTCCGCTGTACATTCAATTACGACCCTTGTCGTCACATCCAAAACTGCTCAAGATCGTGGGCAACGCCCTGGGGAGGCTGATACGAGCGGAATGCAGCAGTGTAAACAGGATCGTTGGTGTCGCGACCGCAGGCATACCGATCGCCACCGCCATTTCCTTAGAAGCAAATATTCCATCGTGTTTCACCCGGAAATTAGAGGGCGTGCGATTGTTAGAGGATTTTAACCGGTTCGTAAAAGAGTACGGCGAGCATTCCATGATAGAAGGCGTCTTAGAGGACGGCGATACGGTAGGGATTGTAGATGACTTGGTAACAAAGTTTGATAGTAAGGTATTGGCGCTCCAACAATTAGATTTCGAGACGAATATGCGCGAGCTGAAGGGTGTGACATGCTCAGATGTCATTGTCGTCCTCGACAGAGAGCAAGGCGCGAAAGAAATCGCAAAAGAACATGGCATTACGCTGCACTGTTTGATTCCCTTTATGACGAAAGGGGTGGCGTGGCTCAAAGACGTGCTCGCAGATCGCGAATATGAGGTCATTGTCGATTACCTGCACGACGCAGAGAACTATCAGGATCCTCGCGTACAAACCGAGTTATCTGACTTTGCAATGGAACAGGACACCTAGAAGGAGTGTGCTATTTACGTATTATGCTCGTGGAGACTTTTGTACATATCCTTTTAATCTGAAAAAACGATAGGAAACTGCAACTTTTTTATGTCTCCCTGATTATAAATGTCCAAACGTTCACGAACCATGCCAGATTTAAAGTTAGAGGCGCTGTTGACTATTTCACGAATAGAGTTGACGACGCCTTTGAATCAACTACTCGAGGAGATACTTATCATCGTAGGTCGAGAGATGCAGGCACATTCTGGATCCGTGATGCTCGTCAATGAGGAGTCCGGTGAACTTGATATGATTGCTACGTTCGGTCTCCCTGAGGATTATATCAACCGAATTTACGCACGAAAGGTTCCCCTTACGTGCAGCCCATCTGACGAAGTTTTGAAGACCGGAAAGTTCTACATGGTTCAGAACATCTTCGAGGAATCCCGAGATAAACCGTGGGCGGACCTTTGCCGCGAGTTAGGCTTCTCAGCGCAGCTCGTTATGCCACTGAAACGAAAGAGCGCGGTTATCGGGTTGCTGAATATCAACATGGCAGAGCCGCACGAGTTCACGCAAAACAAGATCGCTTTTGTTCGCATCGCGGCAAGCCAAGCCGCAGCACTAATAGAATGTGTCCAACTCTCTGCGAAGCTCGACAAAGAAAAGATGGAACTGGAAAGTGAAGTCACCGAGCACAAACATATGGAAGAGCTCTTGTGGAAGAGCAAGGAAAGCTTGAGAAATATCCTATCGGCATCTCCTATCGGGATCGGTATTGTTAAGGATAGAAAGCTTAGTTGGACAAATGACCGCATGGTGGAGATGATGGGATTTACCCCTGATGATGATCCCTATGAGTATATCGGCCAGAGTGCCGAAGTGATTTACGCTTCAAAAGAAGAATATGAACGGGTTGGTCGAATATTTTATAATGCGCTTAAGGGTGCGAAATTAGCCGAAGTTGATGCAAAATTGAAACGCCGAGATGGTTCCCTCTTTGACGGTCACATAATAATGAGTTTTCTGGACCCCTCTGATCCGGTAAAAGGAGCCATTGCTACCATTTTGGATATATCCTGGAGGAAGCAGGCGGAAGAGACGCTCCAGCAATCGGAAAAGGTGTATCGAACGCTATTTGAGAATACCGGGATCGCGATGATGGTCGTCGAAGATGACATGACAATATCCCATATTAATGATGATATGGTAAAAGTATCCGGCTATTCCAAAGAAGAGATCGTGGGTAAGATGAAGTGGTCAGACTTGATCGTGAAAGATGATCGGTCGCGGATGGAGGAATATCATCGCCTGCGGCGGGTTGATCCGGAAACCGTACCAACGAGTTACGAATTTCAGTTTATCCATAAACAGGGCAATGTTCGAGATGCTTCCCTGACCGTCGCAGTGATTCCTGGAACGAAACAGAGCGTGATAGCGGTCAAGGACATCACCGAGCACAAGCGGCTGGAAGAGGAACTCCGGCGATCGGAAGTTCTGTACAGAGCGTTCTTCGAGGTTACCAATGCACCTACGGTGATTCTCAACGAGGATGGAACATTTTATAAGGTAAACATGGAAGGTGCGAAAATCTCCGGTTTCACCAAAGAGGAGCTGGAAGGCAAGAAGCGCTGGACCGATTTCATCGCGAGGAAAGAAGATCTTGAAATGATGAAGGAAATCCATCGATTACGACGAGAAGATCCTGATAGCGCTCCAAGTCACTATGAATTCCTATTCAAAGACCGCTATGGAAATCTTCGCAGCATCTACGTGGCTGCTGCACAGATCCCGGGCACAAAGAGAAGTGCGGTATCATTTATGGACATCACCGACCGCAAACGTGCGGAAGCGGCACTGCGGGAGAGTGAAGAGCGTTTCCGTTCTCTTTTCGATAACCTGTCCGTGGGCATAGCAATGATTGATCGAGAATGTCAGGTATTAGCTGTGAACAAGACCGCCTGTCGCTTCCTAGATTACTCGCAAGGAGAGCTCATCGGAACACAACTTACCTCCTTAATCTATCCCAAAGACCTAGAGGCTGATAGAGAACCGTTCAAGCTCGTAATCGAAGGAAAGGAAGACCACTGCCTGATGGACGCGAGGTATGTACGAAAGGACGGTGGCATCGTCTGGGGTCGTTTACACGTATCGGGGATAAAGGACGAAGAAGGGCACGTTAAGTTCATGAGCGTTATTTGTGAAGATATTACTGCATGCAAGCTGGTGGAAGAAGCGTTAGTATCTAAAGATGCAGAAATGGCAAGTGTCATTGTCAAGTGCAAGCGCATGAAGGAGGCATTGCAACGCAGTGAGACAAAGTACAAGGAAATTGCCGAGTTCCTGCCTGATTTGATCTATAAGTCGATACTGTTGGATGCGTAATTGTTTGCATGACATCAAAACGGCTCCAAGATAAGTCTCAGTTCCTTCAGAAGAGCTAACTACTTTCTACTAAGTTGGTTAGGCAATAGCGTGCTTAGCTTTGCGTCCATTCTGATACTTTTTAATCTCAGTGAGATTGCTATTTGCTGATAGCGACGCAACGAGCTCGGTCGCAAGCACAAAAATGGCCTGCTTGTGCTCTTCCTTGCTCCGGTGCACCTGATAAGGAGATATGTCTAACGCTTTATACTTACTTAAATTACCGCTAAAGTTGTTCTTCTCACAATAGTTCTTAAATTGAACTAATAATATGTGGAAGTGTATCAGCTCTTCTTTTTTCATCTTGTGAAGTAGTAGTTTTGCTATTATTTAAAGGTACCATCTCACCCGGACGAGATTAAAAAAATGCATTAAGTAGTGATAGTGAAGCGAAGGAAGGAAAAACGAAAAAAAGTACGTTGCCGTGATTCGTTTAAACGTACGTTTTCGGCACCCGAGCCAGCTAAGCTCGTTTCGCTATGCGAGTGCTCATCGAGTGCGTACCCTAACTGCTCGCACAACGCGCGTCGCTCTTTCTTCTCTGACTCTGTCTCTATTCGGTTCGCTGAGGTGCCGTCGACCACGCCAATAACCGCGCGGCCAAGTTCCGTCTCGGCGACAATGACGTCTAACGGATTGGCAGAGGCAACGAAGATCGTTGCAACCGCAGGATGTGACTTCAACGCATTCAGCACATTTATAGGGAACGCATTATCCATGGCAATAAAAAAAGAATGAGAGGCGGCGATTCGGAGGCAGTTCTCACTTGCTAACTCCTTGAGACTCTCCTCATTCCCCGTAACTCGCGTCAAACGCGGCACCGCTTCGTTCATCGCCACGGCACATTTTATCCCAGGCACCGCGGTCAAGAGCGTCTTGAAGAGGTCATCACAGGTAAAGATACTGAAATTACCCTGTCCGATGATAACCTGCTTCTCCTCAGGATTCTTTACCGCTACCCGTTCTACTTTCACCGTAGCCTCCACGGTATCCACGTCTTCTCCTCTCCCGTATCGCCTGAGGTTAAGCAACAAACAGGTCTCAAGAAGCAGCTTATTCTGCCTCTACCATGCTGATCGCACCCTGCTCGCAGACGTCGACACAGGTCTCGCAATCCGTGCACTCTTCTGCGTTGATTTTCGCTTTTGCGTCGTCGCCTTCGCCCACTAACGTTATGCACTCGACTGCGCACTCCTCTACACAATCACCACATCCGGTACATTTCTCTTCATCTACTACTGCTGGCATTTTTCTTTATCTCCTTTTTAGTTGTTCGTAATCCACCCTCTTATTTCAGAGTATATAAAAATTGCTATTTTTCTCTATTCGAGGGCACGCACTATTCATCCTCCGCAGAAGGGAGCGGCTTGATTGCGAGGGAGACCTCTTTCTTACCTATCTTCCACGTCTTCTCGTAAATGCGTGCGTCATCGGCGGAATTCGCTGGCGTGCTCTTTTCCATACTGACGGCAAGCGTCTCATCACGAATATACGCCGAGAAGTTGCGTATCGCTTCTTTTACCTCATCGTCGCACGCGTAGGTAATCTCTATCTTCTCCGTATACTCTAGGTCGAGGTCCTTTCGCATGCCCTGTATCCGCCGCACAATGTCTCTCACCAGCCCTTCCTCTATAAGCGTCTTGCTCGGACAGCAGTTCAAGAACAAGCAGGTCTCTTCGTCTACTTCCACCTGTTTATAATCGCCACGATCGCCCGTGAGCGCACCAGTAACATCATTGGACAGATCTCCAAATCTTACTTCTTTCACGTTTACCTCTTCCTTCAAGATCTCCACCAAATCTTCACCTTTCTCCCGCTTCTCCGTGCTGCACATGATGACAACCTCCTGTAACGGCTGTCGAATCTTTATCCCGGCATCTGCCCTCGCTCGTCTGCCCGCCTCTACCAGGTTGGAAAGCAACTCCATAGAGGCTTCTAATTCGGCATCCATGAGTGATTCGTCAGGCGACGGGAAGTCGCAAAGGTGCACACTCGCACGCGCGTCTTCAGAAACGCCCCGTACAATTCTTTGATAGATATGCTCGGTGATGAAGGGCACGAACGGCGCGAGCAGTTTGCAGAGCGAAACAAGGACCTCGTACAGCGTTAAGTACGCGCAATCCTTATCAAAGTTCTCCTCGACGATCCAGAACCGTCTCCGTGACCGCCGTATGTACCAGTTGCTCAGGTCGTTCATGACGAACTCCTCGATCTTCCGCGAGGCAACGTGGATCTCAAACCGCTCAAGAGCGGCAATGACATCCTTCGTGAGTGTGTTCAATCGCGAGATGATCCAGCGATCCATGGCATTCCGCTGCTTCATAGGGATGCTTTTATCGTTCGGATTGAACTCGTCGATATTGGCGTAGGTGAGGAAGAAGAAATAGGAGTTCCAGAGCGTATTCAAAATTTTGTTCTGCTTCTCCCGGATCGCCGGCGCGGAGAACCGAATGTCATCGGTTAAGGGGCCGACGGTGAAGAGATACCAGCGTAACGCATCTGCCGCTTCGGTCTCAAAGAGCTTGTTTATGTCCACCACGTTGCCCTTGCTCTTGCTCATCTTCACGCCTTTATCGTCCAGAATGTGGCCGAGCGAGAGCACGTTGAGATACGGTGGCGCATCAAAGACCGCGGTTGAAACGCCAAGGAGGGTATAGAACCAACCTCTCGTCTGGTCTATCGCTTCGGTAATGAAATCAGCGGGGAAGTTCTGCGTGAACTGCTCTGTCTCGAAGGGATAATGCCACTGTGCAAACGGTGCAGAACCCGAATCGTACCAGCAATCGATCACGTCCTTTATTCGCTGCATATCGCCACCACAGGCATCGCACTTCAGCACCACGTCGTCAATATACGGCCGGTGCAGGTCGAGATCGCTTGGAACGGGAGTTTTCGCCTTCTCCCGTAGTTCCTCCACACTGCCCACGCAATACTGCGTCCCGCAATTGGTACAGATCCAAATGGGCAAGGGCGTGCCCCAGAATCGTTCTCGGCTGAGCGCCCAATCCGCGATATTCTCCAGGAAGTTACCGAATCGGCCATATTTCAAATGATCGGGATACCAGCTTATCTGCTCGTTATTCGCGAGCAAATTATCACGGAGCGTGGACATAGCAATGAACCACGATTCCCGCGCGTAATACAAAAGAGGCGAATTACATCGCCAGCAGAACGGGTACGAGTGCACATACGGCTCCTCTTTATACAAGATGCCGCGTTCGTCCAGCATCTCGATGATGAGCCGGTCGGCGTCCTTCACGAACAGGCCTTCGAGTGGTGGGACTTCGTCTGTGAATCGCCCTTCGCTGTCCACGGGCTGCGTGAATCCCAGCTCCCTGACTTTACACGCCTCATAATCGACCTCACCAAATGCCGGTGCGATATGCACGATGCCTGTACCTTCGTCGAGGGTGACGAAATCTGCCGTGATCACTTTGTGTGCTTCTCCGCCTTCTATCTTCGCATAGTCGAAAAGCGGCTCGTATTCTAGATCTTCCAGCTCTTTACCGGTGAAACGTTCTACTATCTCGTATTCGCCTTCTAAAACGTCCAGGCGCGCTTCCGAGAGGATTAAAACCGCTCCTTTCGCGTCTTCAGCAGCAATCGGGGGAACGCGTACCTTGACGTACGTATGTGATGGATGAACCGCAAGCGCGATATTGCCCAGCAGCGTCCAGGGCGTCGTTGTCCAGGCTAAGAAGTAGAGCGGTTCCGACTCCTCATCCGCATCCGCCGCTTGTTTCGCCTTGAACTTCACGTAGACCGATGGTTCCTCAACGTCCTTGTAGCCCTGCGCGACCTCGTGGCTGCTCAGTGTGGTCTCACAGCGCGGGCAGAACGGAACGACCTTGTGACCTTTATAAAGCAAGCCCTTGTTCCAAATCTCCTTTAACGACCACCACACGGATTCTATGTAATCGTTCTCGAACGTAATGTACGGGTCGTCCATATCGATCCAGAAGCCCACCCGCTTCGTGGCGTTCACCCATTCGCGCTCGTATTTAAAAACGGACGCCTTACATTTCTGATTGAATTTCTCTATGCCGTATCGCTCGATCTCGGGTTTGGTGTTAATACCCAGCTCCTTCTCCACCTCGATCTCTACCGGCAGACCGTGCGTGTCCCAGCCAGCTTTCCGGTGCACGTAGAAGCCTTGCATCGTCTTGTATCGCAGTACGAGATCCTTCACCACCCGGGTGAGAATATGCCCGGGGTGCGGGAGCCCATTCGCCGTTGGCGGCCCTTCGACGAAGACGAACTTGTCACAGCCCTCTCGCTGGTCCACGCTGCGCTCAAAGGTCTTTTCACTATCCCATAACTGCAATATCTCCTCCTCCAGTTGCAGGAAATCTGCTTTTTGCGTCTCCTTTTTGAAATACGGCATTCAGATCACTTATCCTTCTCTTTCTATCGATTAGACAGAGTTATATGTTACGTAGTATGAAGATATAACTTTAAGTCATCAGGCCATAATAAAGTTGCATATATCTACTTATCACTCTAATCGGCAAAGGGCGGATTCAGGTGAGGGGCCCCCTCTGATTTTGAGATTATTTTTGCGGGTGGTGGTGTAAGGGGCAATTTATCTCTAAAGCCTCGCGGCTTTATCCGTTTAAAGTTTCTCTGCGGTTTGAAACGGTAGAAAAAACATTAATACAGGTCGAACTCAATCTTCCGCCCCAATCACGCCTACAAAACGAGACTTTGAGTCGCTCGCATCTTACAAGTGAGGAGCGATCGACGATTTCGAGAATAACAGAGGGGCCAAAACTCTTAGAATCTTAAAGGTTTTGTAATTACACAATAAGCATCATCGAGAGTGACGCGGCTTCCTCGATGCGTATGCGTTGCGGAAATTAAATTTACTTTCCCGATCCTTCTAAATTCGCAAACGATACGCAAGCCTTCTATTGCATCGCCATCTTGCATAAGTATGTGATTCCCCATTATTTTTCCTCCTTCAACGATCCTTCTTTCATAAGTTCTTTTACTGCTTGCATCGTTATTTTCAGATCAAGTCCAAGTTCATCTGCTACGTCATCTGGATATATTGACTCACCTTCATGTTCTTTATAATATTCAAAAATCTTTTCTCTTGCTTCTTCCACCGTAGCCTCCTTTACTTCTATAATCCTAAAATTCACGGGCATTGATCCACTCTTTGTTTCCAGTTCATCAACTTTATCTTTTAATATATTTACCTCCATACCTAACATTTCAATCGTTTTTGTTAGATCTTCGATTTTTTGGTCTAGTTCACTGCCCTCATAATGCGGGATGCTCATACTATCAAACATTGCCCTGGGTATAAGTGATCCACTTGTTGAATCTTCATATTCTTGCCTCTTTTCAAATTTTTGCATTTATGTGTCTCCTATTTTACTTATCAATGATAGTATCTTGGAATTTACGTCACGGGTAAATAGCAAAACATTCTCAATATTCTCATCTCTATACACAATTTTAATAAAAAACTCACGCTCCGCTATAGTTAAACGGGGCTCTATCGTGATATCGAACCATTTCTTATCAGATGGACGAAAACCTTTAGGTACAATCCTAATACTAAAACCAGAGGTATCAATACCCATAATTTCATCAAATACCCTATATCTCTCTCCTATGAATTGATCTATTTTTTCGATAGGACTTCCATCACTTTTCACTTTTAGCTCAGTTATTAGTTCAATATAATTAACATCATTTTCTAAATCTAATTGAAAATCTCCCTTTGCTATATCCATTATTTCCTCGAATGATTGTATCACATTCTCAATCTGACTTCCTTCAATAGATATCAACTCTCTATCATCATTTATCTCTACTGTACACCCTTTTTTATTAGCAATGTGTCCACCCACATAAACCCTCTGGCCGACTGGTATTGGTCGTGGAGGGGGAAATACGTTATATCCTCTCTTTTTAAGGGAATCTATTATCTCAGGGTGGGTAAATGGGAAGAACACTGTGCATAATACACACGAAAGTCTGTATCTCAAAGGTTTTATTTCCATTTAAATCATCTGATTTTAGATTATCTTACTTCACTTATAAACTTTACTATCTTGTTAAGTAAACTTTGAAACTACCCGGTATAAAGTGATGCTGGTATGGCTTTGATCCCTCTATGATACCTTTTAGTGTTGAACC
>JAFGHB010000025.1 GCA_016930255.1 Methanomicrobia archaeon
GATATTGATGATTCAGGAAAGAACGGCTTGAACGTAGGAGATAGAATTACCTTCAGAAGTTATATGAACGGAACAGTTACGAGAACAGAATATGGTACCTCTGACGATGTGATCGAGAGCTACATTAAACCTCACTATATGATAAGGCGGTGGATGACGGGAAATTATACGCCACCTGCATACTGGTCTTCTCCTTATGGCCGTTTTAGGAACCAGGTTGCTGTTTATACCGACCCTGAATCCACGTTCAAGAACACGACATACGAGGTCGGTGCATGGATGGAGCCAAACTGGGGCACCATCAACTTCCCCTTTGCGACCCTGTTACAAGTTAATTATAAGATATTTTATACTGACAAGCGAGTGGAGTGGGATTTCTGGAATGGCTACAAATACACCCGAATGAATAAAACAGATACAAGCACAAGTGAACTTGATGTCCTCTACTTCGATGTACTCCCTGAAAGTATCGACGATTTTGCGAAGTGGCGAGAGATTACCTCGCAGGACCACGATGGTGACGGGCTTACAAACGGCGAGGATAGCTGCCCCTGGAGCTGGGATTGCGATGGGGATGGATTGAGCGATAACTATGAACTGCTTACCGGAACAGACCCCGAAAATTCTGATATGGATAGAGATGGGCTGAATGACAGAATGGAGGTTATTTACGGCACGGACCCATTATCCTGGGACACTGATGGCGATAATCTTTCGGATTACAAGGAGATTAATGGCTGGGTAATTGACTTCGATTACGGCAACCAGACCTTTAACATGAGTGTCCGGTCTGACCCACTGATGCCAGATACTGACGGCGATGGCGTGGATGACCAGATGGAATACTGGAGTATCCTCAATCCACGGTCGAAGGACAGCGACGGCGATGGCGTTCTTGATGTCGCAGATCCCAAGTATATAACCTATGTTCGCTTTGAAAAAGAATGGGGAAGTTATGGCACCGGAGACGGGGAGTTTAAAGAGCCGAATGGGATAGCTGTGGACCACACTGGCTATGTCTACGTTGCCGATACTTTCAATGACCGTATCCAGAAGTTCGATTCCAACGGAACTTTTCTGACAAAGTGGGGCACCAGCGGCTTAGGAAATGGGTCGTTTTATTATCCCTGGGGGTTGGCGGTTGATGCAAACGGCTCAGTCTATGTTATTGACATAAGCGAGCGCATCCAGGTATTCGATTCGAATGGAACCTTCATCACCTCGTGGAACGGTACGAGCTATGACTTTCATACTGATATAGCGGTTGCAAATGGCCATATCTACGTTCCCGGAGTGGCATATATTAACAATTCAACGTTTAAATGTATTCATAAAATCGATTCCAACGGAACCCCCATTACCCACTGGAGTATTGAGACCTTGACTGGTGTTACTGCGTTGGCTGCTGGTTCCGGCTATGTTTATGTAACCGACGGATTTGATGCACCAAATACCGGCCTTTATCAGTTCGATTCCAATGGAACGTACATCAACAAATGGGGTAGTGAGGGATATAATGTTTCTATTAAACCATTTTCATGGCCACGAGGCTTAGCTGTAGACAGCAGAGGATTTGTTTATATCGCCGATAGCGGGAACCATCACATTCAGAAATTCGCTTCTGACGGATTTTTCATTACAAGATGGGGCCAATTGGGCTCTGACCAAGGGAATTTTACAGATCCATCAGGTATAGCGGTTGATTCGAAAAATTATGTCTATGTTACCGATGGAAGCTGGGATGATTGGTACCGCGTCCAGAAGTTCTCGCAGATAACCGAACTCCCACCTCGAAATGTTACTAATACTACGGATACGGATGGCGATGGGTTGACCGATATAAACGAAACCACCGGCTGGAATGTGACCTTTATCAATGTAACAGGCACCTTCACGTTACATGCTACAAGCGAGCCCTTGGCGAATGATACCGATTTCGATGGACTCACGGATTATGGGGAGTTTAACCACTCATCCAATCCCCGAGATGTGGATACTGACGATGATAGGCTCACCGATTTTATTGAATATTTGCTGGGAACGAATATAACCCATTATGATACAGATGGCGATGGACTCGATGATGGCACCGAAATCATCTTCGGCAGTGACCCCACACAAAATGATAGTGATAACGATGGACTTTCGGATTACGAAGAGTTCAAGTACTTATCTGATCCGAAAAACAACGATACCGATGGCGATGGGTTAAACGACTTGCTAGAAAAAGAATTTAACTCAAGCCTGCTCTCACCAGATTCCGATGGTGATTTAATGTTTGACGGTCTGGAGTATAATCTGAGCACTAACCCATGGAATCCAGATTCCGATGGTGACGAGCTACCAGATGGCTACGAGGTATTTTTCAACACGAGTCCATCGATTAATGATTCCGATTCCGACGGTGTTTTGGACGGTACGGAGGTAGACCGGCGTATGAACCCGCTGTGTAATGATACGGATGGCGATGGATTACCAGACGGAAAAGAGCTGGATTTGGGCACCGATCCACTGAACGAGGATTCCGACGGTGATGGCATACCCGACTCAGAAGATTTTGATAGCTTTACGACCTTCGAAGAGCCCGTTTTCCTCGCCTACGACCCGGACCCAGATTCGGACGAGTTCGTTGAGAAGCTTAATGCATCCTTGTATAACAAATCCTTGAATTACACGTATCTCCATATCGTTTCCCTCGATGAGCTGCTGAATAATCATGCAGATGCACCCTACATCGTACTGGTTGGCAGGCCGGATGCGGAGAACGGAACCATTGGGAGCCTTATTCACGATCTTTTGGCAGATTCCGGAGATGTTCTAGATCAGATGCTCGAATCGGATTATGACCGATTTGCGGTCAGGTATGGACTATGGAACAACACACAGACGGTCGTGATGCTCTCACATCCCTATCCCTCAGATCATTACAGTGTGCTGAACATTCTCAAAGGTATGAGGGTGACGATACGACCTGATTCGGCGAAGGTTGTCTATCCAGCACCGCGCGATTTCTTCGAAGTAAATACCATTGATACGCTCAAAGAGACCGATTCGGTCATTACGGTGGGGCTTGACGAAACAGTAACGCCATGGATCTCGATGAGCAGACATAACACCTTCACCACTCCGTTCGCACTTACTCATGTATCGGGCTTGGCACGTGATGAAGTAGCAGTGGGGAAATATCTCGAGATACAGCTGAGCGAAAATGTACAGAACGAGACGGGGGATATAATAACGGGAACATTGGTCAAGCTCTACTATACAGTATCAGATCTGGATAGAACGGGCGATGGCGATGCAGATGATGCGGGTGATATAGATGAGCGCACGTTGCAACTCTACTGGTTTGATGAGTCACGTGACCAATGGACAAAACTTTCAGAAGATTTAGAAGGAGTGGTTGGAACCGGTGTTGATACCAGCAATGTTGAACTCTATGGTAAGAGCTACGAAGGCTATGTCTGGGCGAATGTCGCGCATTCCAGTACGTACGGACTCGCGGGTGAAACGAAAGCTTCATCGGTTATACGAAGACGTGGCGGCAGTATCTCGCGTGACTCAGATGGGGATGGGTGGAGTGATGTTGAAGAGATGATCAAGGGAACCGACCCGAATAATCCGGATACCGATGGCGATGGCCTTATCGATTCGGAAGATCCGTATCCGCTGGATCCCACGCGGCCTGTGCAACCCGCTGTTACGCCTTCACCTGAGCAACCACTGAGTGCAACACCACTCACCATACCGCCGATAACGCCGGCACCGACGCCTGTACAAACACCTGTGGCGAGGCCAACACCTGAAGAGCCGGGCTTTGAAGCGATTCTGTGGCTGCTGGCTGTCGCTTTTTCGGTGATTATCGTTTATCTGAGCGGGTTTAAGAGAAGGAAAGTGTAGAAAGCCGATTCACACAGGTATCCTCCGACTCTTCCCCTTACTCTTTTTCAGCACTGATACCCTTATGTAAAACGAAAAAGTGCTATGACACAAAAGAGGAGCGAAAACATAGATTATAAAGTGGCGATCGTGCTTATCCTCGTAGCAGTAACTATCATTTCCACCCTTTACTATGCCACACATCGTGAAATCACCGATCCGCAGGTCTTAATCGCGAAAACGGTCGAGGCCTCTGAGGACATAGCAACCTATCGATTCGCTCTCTCTACTAGCCTCTCAATGCCGGAAGGCAGTGTCAAGATGATGAGCAGCACGGGATCTGTCGATTATCCAAATAAGAAGATGCGGACAACGGTGACGGCGATGAATCGCTCACTGGAGATGATCATTATCGGTGATACGACGTACGTACGAGAATCGTACGGCTCGTGGCAGACGCAGAACGTGAGCGATTATTCCCGCTCTCTCTGGGAAAGCGACCAGCTGGTGCAGCAACGCTCACTCTTGCAAAATGCCACGAACGTCACGATGCAAACGGAAGAAACAGGGTGGGTATTGGATGTTATCCCGGATCATAAGGAAGTGATCGCGCAGATGAAACGCAGCGGTATGGAAACGATCAAAGATGACGAGCTGATCGATTTTACGATCACCTATTGGATTGCGCGGGATACCTACTGGATAACGAAAATAGAGAACAGAATAGCGCTCGAGATGAATATTCAGGGATTGATGACGCCGATACAATTGAATAATTCCGTGTCGTTCTACGATTATAATACGGCAATGATAATAGAAGCGCCTGCACCATTTATTGATTTTTGATGTACAACTTCCATCTTACGTACTGTATACATTTAGGTAGACGTACAATGCCGCGAACCAGGACCCTAACGCTCGACCTGCACGTGCATACGAATTATTCGCATGATGGCCGGGCTTCCGTAGAAGAGGTGGTAGAAAGCGCGATTATGAAGAAGCTCGATGGCATCGCTATCTGCGACCACAACACGATGGAAGGCTCTCACGCTGCCCAGAAATACGTAGCGGATAGCGGTATGGATCTGATCATCATCCCGGGTATAGAGGTATCAACAGCGGAGGGCCATTTGCTTCTGCTCGGCGTTAAAGATGAAAAAGGGATAGAAAAAGGCTTGCCCGCGGAGGAGACGATACGAAGAGCGCGGCAGCAAGAGAAGGACGAGAATTCCCCGGTTGTGATCATTGCGCCACACCCGTTCCATCCGTTTCGCCACAGTAGTGGCAACTTCTGTACCCACACGGGAGTAGACGCGATCGAAGTCTTCAACTCCCGCTCTTTCACGGGCATAGCGAATGAAAAAGCGAGAAAAACCGCAGTTCGCAACAAGAGTACGACCGTTTCGGGAAGCGATGCGCATTCCGCGGACTGCGTTGGCCTCGCGACTGTTGTAGTGGCGGTTGACGTTAACGTTAACGCAGCGCAAAAACCAGAATGCAAAGCAATCCTGAGAGCGCTAAAAGAAGGGAAGGTACAGCTAAAAGACACGAAGCGAACGCCTTTTTGGCTCTATCTCTCGCAAATGTGCTTGAAGAAACGTTAAAGCGTCTTTCAGTCTGTTCTCCGCGTCAGTGCTGCGAACTTCTCCAACTCCTCAGGCGTATTTATGTTTCGGAAGGTTGTTAACTCCGGGGCTATTTCCCGTATCTCGTTTACGGAGATGAATTTAACGTTTTTGAGCTGCGATAGCACGTTAAACAGCTTCTTATCACCGCGTTCTATCGCATCCCGAACCGCCGCAAGCATCGGCTCTCTTTTATACACGGCGTGCAACGGTTCCACCATCCCGTTCTCCCACCGTGGCACCACGGCATCATAGTCCCCGCGCTTAGCAACCGCGAAGAGGAATTCGATCACCTCTTTGTTGATAAACGGCATGTCGCAGCCGACGATGAGCGAGAAGGGAGAAGAAGCTCGTTCTAAGCCTGATAGCACGCCGGCAAGCGGGCCAAAGCCCGTCAACGGGTCAAAAACCAAGACGATTTTATCCGGTATCAGGGTGCTGATTCGCGCCCCCTGCTGCTCGTCTCGCGCCGCCACTATGATTTCGTCCGCCGCGCTCGAGAGGTTATCAATCGCACGCTGAATGAGCGACTTGCCGTCCACCATGATGAAGCACTTATCGCGCGAGTGGAATCGTTGACCCTTGCCACCTGCCAGGATGAGCACCGTCTTTTGCATTTTCACTATTAGTTTTGAAGCAAAGAAGCCTTATATTTAAATAGGAACGGAAAGTTAGATAACTATGGTTATGAATTTCCAGCACAAGCAAAAATAGAGGGGGAAAAAGGGGGAGGAGTATGGAAGCAAGAAATGTA
The DNA here is from genome assembly GCA_016930255.1 of Methanomicrobia archaeon. Classification (NCBI taxonomy): domain Archaea; kingdom Methanobacteriati; phylum Methanobacteriota; class Methanomicrobia; species Methanomicrobia archaeon. The sequence goes on from JAFGHB010000025.1 coordinate 6,259, forward strand.
ATATTTTCGGTGGTGATGGTCTTCTCTACCTTCGTACTCACGTATCGGTTATGGAGCCGGTATCGTGACTCGGCGATTGCGCTTTCGGCTGTGATAATAGTCGGCATGTTAGCGCTCTTGTTCTTGAGCATCGATGAGCGATTACGGAGGATAGAGAAGGATATAAGCGAGAAGGAGCGGTCTCTTCGGGTTAGTTTGCAATCCGTAGAAGAAGAGGTGAAGGAGAAAGTAGGTACGTCCACGAGGCGATTGGAGGAGATACGAGAGGATATACTGAAAAGGGGGTATCGCTAGCTAGGTCTAGTTAGGACGAGCAGCCTTCTGCTGAGAAGCACCACCGATAGTACGTACAGTACATCTAAAATTAATGAGCACCTCTTTTTACGCTGAAGAGGGCTACGCTACGGGAACGAGGAAGCGATGTGGAAAGAGGTAATGGAGAAGTTCGAGGGTTCACCATCGCAAAAGAGGGTTATAGAGCTCTTACTGGAACGTGGCTTTCAGGTGAGCCCTGACGGTAAGGTGGCCTCAGGCGGGATTGAGATACCGCATACGCATATCGCGAGCGAGATAGGCGTGGATCGGCGGGTAGTTGATCTGACCGTGAAGCGGATCTTAGAGGAGCCCGAGTTGAAGCGGATATTTGAGCATATGCGGTCGATTGCGTTTCTTGCTGAGGTTGCGCCACTGTTGGGACTCAGTGTGATTATCATTCATCCGATGGATGCGCGGGCAACGGGTATACTTGGCGAGGTAGCCATGGTACTGGCGAGACGCGGCTTGAGCATACGACAGGCCGTAAGTGACGACCCTTATTTAGTAGACGCTCCCAAACTCACGATCATCACAGATAAGAACATCCCGGGCGAGTTAATAGAGGAGATAGGAAGGCTGAAGAGCGTAAAAGGCGTGCAGATCCATCCACCAACGTGACGGCATGAATTTTGGAATTCTAACAGTGAATGCGCTTATAAGAACGGGATTAAGCACGATTTGAGACGCCTGCCTCTTCAAACGTCGCCATCTCGTTCAGGATTTTGCACGCGGCCTCTACGATGCCCATGCCTAATGCCGCGCCCGTACCTTCGCCGAGTCGCATATCAAGGTCGAGCAGCGGCTTCAAACCAATGTAATCGAGAATTACTGGATGCCCACGTTCTACCGACCGATGCGAGGCGATCATGTAATCCTTAACCGCAGGTGCCAGCTCGTACGCAACCAGCGCTGCGGCACCCGATACGAAACCGTCTATGACGACCGGAATCCGATGCGCTGCTGCCGCTAGCATAACTCCTGCCATGCCTCCGAACTCAAAACCACCAACTTTCGCGAGCACATCGATCGGGTCTTTTTCATCAGGCTGATTAACGCGTATCGCGCTTTCTATCGTTTTTATCTTCATTTCGAGCGTTGCAGCGTCAATGCCCGCCCCTCGGCCTGTTACCGCACTCACCGGTGCTCCGGTTATCACCGCTGCGATCGCACTGCTCGGCGTTGTGTTTCCGATACCCATATCACCGACACCAACGATATCCACGCCTTTCTCCGCAGCTTCGTGCTCAAAGACATCTATTCCCGCTTCGATGGCGCGCACCGCATCGTCGTACGTCATCGCTACGCCTTTTGTCATATCCGCGGTTCCATACGCGATCTTCTTATCAACCAGCTGTTCGTGTTTTATATCCGCAGCAACGCCCATATCCACGACGACCACCCGTGCACCCACGTGTCGCGCCAGGACATTGATCGCCGCACCACCGTTGATGAAGTTATAAAGCATCTGAGCGGTGATTTCCTTTGGGTACGCGCTCACGCCCGCATCCGTAACGCCGTGGTCACCCGCTATCGTGATAATTACCTTATCCTCGAGCTTCGGCCTGAGATCGGCCGTGATTCCTGCGATGCGTATCGAGAGCTCTTCCAGCGTGCCCAGGCTGCCCGTGGGCTTCGTGAGCTTGTTCTGCCGCTCCCTGGCGGTTCTCATTGCCGTTTCATCCAGCGGCTTGATACTTTCCCTAGTGATATTCATTCGCAGCATGATCGGCCTCTCTTGGTTCCATTCTTCTTAGTGCTCAGCGACATAAATAATCTGCTATCCCTGAGAAAGCGTTTAAGGATTGGCGTATCGGATTCTTTTAGTTTTCTTTCGAATAGTTCCAAAAAAGAGCATTAAAGAGAACTTTTTATGAAGGAATAGCGTATCAAAGATACAAAGAAAAGACGACCTGATTATATCGTAGTGATGCTTGGAAGGGCAGGGATATATGAAAATCTCCGATACATCCCCTCGTAGGAAGCGATATTATAGAGTTATGAGGTTTATGATGCATAAAAGTGGTCAGGATGCTTTCATAGGACTCTGTCTTGTTTGCCTTCTTTTAGTAGCGATTACAGCGGTTGCACATGCCACGACCGCAGAAGATGAACAATTGGCGGAGATACAGAACGCAATAGAGGAAAAAGGCGCCCGGTGGACCGCAGGGAAGACGGCCGTTTCGGGACTTTCCACAGAGGAGAAAGAGCTGCTCTTTGGGTTGAAGATTGATTCGCTGCCAGCGGATATCCCAGTAATAAGCCCTCCCACGCGATTGAGAGCAATCCCCTACGGAACCTTTGACTGGCGGAATAAAGACGGTCAAAACTGGATAACGTCGGTTAAAAATCAAGGTAGTTGTGGCAGTTGTTGGGCATTTGCGGCATTGGGCGCTGTAGAAGCGGTGATCAACATCGAACGGAATGATCCTGATATAGACATCGACCTCTCCGAGCAGCATCTTGTCTCCGATTGCTGCACGTATTGTGGCAATTGTGGTGGCGGGTCTCCATGGAATGCTTTGTATTACATTGAAGATAACGGCGTGCCTGACGAAGCATGTTTCTCCTATCAAGCTTCAAATAGTTCCTGTTCACCGTGTTCTGATTGGCCGGACAGAGCGTGGACGATTGAAAATGCCTACTGGATAACGTCCCCGCTGGAGGAGAGGACAGAAGCATATAAATGGGGCCTTGAGACCTATGGACCCATGATCGTCGTGTTGCACGCAACCAGCGACTTCCTCTACTATACAGGCGGTATCTATGAACCCGTACTGACGGAAGACTGGGGAGCTGTACCCAACCATGCTGTAGTGCTTGTCGGCTATAATGACACCGAGCAGTATTGGATAATCAAAAACAGCTGGGGCGTGTATTCCGGTTGGGGAGAAGAAGGATATGTTAAGGTTAATTATGGTGTCTTAGAACAATATGATTACGCACTCGTGGTGGATAACACCGTAGGCCCGGCACCTTCAGCTCCTGTCGTCTCTTCTCCCACACACCCCATTGAGAGTGCGTGGTATTGTAGCGGAAATGTTACGTTTACCTGGACCACCCCTTCGGACCCGTCTGGAATCGCCTGTTATAGTTATACTCTAGACCAATCGCCCACGACAACTCCAGACGAAACGTGCGATACTACCGGTAACTCCAAATCATACGCGAATTTATCAGACGGAACGAGGTACTTCCATGTTAGGGCGAAGGATAATGATGGTAATTGGGGGTCAGCAGGTCATTACAGGGTGATGATCGAGAGCTGCGATGCTCTTGACGGATGGTGCTGTAATGGAGATGTAAAGGAACTTAGAGATTATTACTGCTCAGGTGGCAATTGCACCTATACCGTTACGGAATCAGAGAACTGCAGTGCTTCTGATGAATGGATCGAGACCGGCTCGATCCGCTGGGTTGACGATACGGTGTGTACGGAGAAGGAACAGCAGGAGCAGGACTATCACGATTACTCCTGCGTTGAGGGTAACTGCTCCTTTACCGTTACGGGAACGAGGTGGATCGAGACCGGCGCGACACGGGCCAAGCCGGACGGCTCGAACTGCGGTTGCACCGCGAATAATACCCTGATGAAATGTTACAATGGGACCTGCTCTGACACGGGATTGTGCAATGCAACTATCTGTCAGGCAAACGCTGCTTGCGATGGTAAAGTGCCGAGAGAAGTATGTGGCACTGGTTCAATATGCAATTACAACTGCGAATGCCAAGAAGGATCAAAAGCGATCTTTGACACTGAACAAAAGGTTACTCCCTACCCTAGCATTTCGGGCACGTATACCGGAGTAATAAGGCCACGTGAAACACTTGTTGTTTCAACGCTCTATACCTATCCATGTCCCGGAACCGGTGGCCATACCGAATATGCACGAATATGGAACTCATCGTGGAAAGGAGCTGAAGCGCACTGGGAAGGCTATGTGGATGATTGGCATACCATCTCTTTCAACAAAACATTCACACTGCTCGAAGGTGAAACCTACTACTACATCATCCGCACCGGTTCTTATCCACAAATGTACCATTCAGATGCGCTGCAGACACCAACCGGCTGGATCAACTGCACGATGTTCATTGACAGCAATGGAAACGCATACAATGACAGGGTACCCGCGATAAGATTAGCTTAAAGGTTCTTCCTTCAAACTTTCTCTGGGAGAGCGGCTGGAGTAAAGCTTTTCTTATGATAAAATCGGTTTAGTAACTGATAGGGAAATGGAAATCGCGAGGACGAATGATTATATCGCCGTGTACGGCGATTTCAGCGTGCTGAGTTCCGCCGTTTATAACGGGGGTTTCGCGAGGGCAAAGACGATCCTGAATCTAACCGTAAGCAGCGGCTTTAATGGCAATCCGTTTGAACTTTTTGAGGCGTTCTTCAACGAGAATGGGTTAAGAGGCGATGAAACCGTGGGCATGCTGACCGCGGTCGAGATGGAGCATGCACGGATCGTAGAGAACAAAGAGGTAACGGCGATTATAACGGCGGGCTTGGGAAAGCCACTGTCACAAGTCGGTTCGACGGTGAACATAATACTGGTGATAAACAAGAACTTGTCACGATCCGCGATGGCGAATGTGATTATTGTCGCCACGGAAGCAAAGGCAGCAGCGTTCTTCGATCTCGATGTCCATTATCCAAACGGTGAGTTCGCCACCGGTGATGCCACGGATGCCGTGGTTGTCGCATGCTACGGACATACGAATGAGAAAGAGGAACTCTTCGCGGGTAAAGCCACCGAATTGGGGCAGAGGATCTATAAACTTGTAAGAGCGGGTGTTAAAGATGCCCTCTATAATTACAATGGCTTGCGAATGGACAGGCCGATTCTCGAACGGTTAGAGGAGCGCGGAATTTATCTCGATGAGATGGTCGCAACGGCTTTGGAGCTTTACGTGCCGGTGGCAGGCGAGGACGAAGATAAGGAAGCACTGAAGCCGAAAGTAGCAGCAATAATCAAAAAGGAATGCGCGGATGCGAATATAGCGTTACTGCTGGCCGCGGCGCTCCACGCGGAGGAGCAAGAGATACGAAAAGGACGAGCCGGCGCCGCAGGGAGTGAAGACGCAGCCTGTATCGTTGCGGACGAGCTCATCGGGATCGACATCGCGGAATACATCGGCGGTAAGAAAGCGCTCTTCAATTTCGTCTATTACGATACGCGGAAACCCGGCATTTTGAAAAAGTTGGGCGTGTTCATGGACGACGCAATCGGCGGGCTCATTGCAGGCTGTATGACGAAGCTGTTAGAGTGAAACACTGGGAGAGGAAAATTAATATGCTTATTATTTATGAAAAATATTTATTTTATATTAAAAATATATGGCAATAATCTACTAGCATCATCACTAACCGTTGGATTTATAAGTTAGTCCAGCTATGATGACCCGGTGCTAAGGTGAGTTCCACAACCACCCGTAGTTCAACACCCCGAAATAGAACTGAATCTTAAACCTCTTTGATTATTTAAGTTGTAGTAGCAGCTTTAATAACTAGTAATATCTTAATTACCATAACAACACAAATATTGAAAATAAATATTTAGTACTTTGTAATCTAAGTAGTTTATGTTATTATAGTTTTAAAAGCAATTTTAATAGTTAAAGCTATGCAACCCACACAAGAAGCTACGATAACTTTAGCGGTGAGGGGTGAAGTTCGAAAACGCACTATAACGCACGAAAAATGCACGCCGAATAGCAACTATCGCGGAACGACAAAAAAGTCGCTTAAAACGCGTGTGTGAGAGCTGAAGATTTTGTATACCTGTTTTATTTACAGTTATGGTAACAAAAAAGACCTCCGTCTGGCTGTGGCTTGAAGTTTTATTATAAAACTTCAAGGTAATGCAAACGGGGCAATAAACGATGAGAGACATCATCAAAGCGATTTTAAGCGTCTGTTTCCACGAAAGCACGCGCCCCATTATATTGAAGTTTTATTAAAATTTCATGCAAATTGTGGCCGTTACTTTGCATCACGAGCCTTCTTTGACCTATGGAATTAATTTTGTTATAGCCACCCTTCGACCCACCTACCCATGTCTTTTCTATCTTCTTCGATGAACGGTAAATTTATATAATGCTGTAGTGATGTTAGCGTAGTATGGCCTTGGGAGAGATAAACTAAATTTGTTGCCTCAGGATAATAGAATATCAACCAGCTCTCGTACGTCTTCCGCAAACTTCTTGCGGATATGCCAGCAGGATTTAGCCCGCCTCGCTCAGCCCATACAAGTAGGGAATAATCCCACGCCTGGATGGAAGGCAGACGTTTCTTGCTCTCAAAGAAATAGGGCAAAATTGCTTTACCCATCGAACTCAAGCGAATCCACCGCTCTATCTGCCTTCGCTTTACCTTCTTCTGGGCCTCTGAAGGAAGATGTATGAAATTACCGTCGAACCACCGGGGATTGTTCTGAATAGTCTGGCATTCCTTATACCGTGCCCCCAGCAATAAACAGCCGTCCAGGAGGGTTTTATTCTCAGTCTTCTTCGCGCCTTCTCGTAACAGTTCGAATTCCGAGGGCCGTAATATCCGCGTTTTTACCTTTTTACCCTTCAATATCGGGATCTTCTCAGCCATGTGTATCAGTACCACCCATGCATCGAGAACCTTATCAGTAGGCATAGATAGCTTAATTGCATCATCTACCTCTATTGTTTTAGATGCTTAAATACTTTAGATGATTTTAGCACCGTTAATATCTTTGACATCCTTGCACCCTTTTGATACTTATAGTGTTTGAGCTTCACTTTGACGATTGATAACTTCGCAAGTGAATTATTGTTTCGCCGTGCCGACTTCTCCACCTTCTTCTGATACTTCCGCTTCTTTCGCTCTAACACCAGTCTCAATAAGTTCAAGTAGGTACGCTTTCATCGTTATCCCTCTATCTATCGCTTCCTTCCTTATCGTTTTGTGTAAGCCTTCTCCTATATCTAAATTTACCTTCACCATTTTTGTCATCACCGATATACCTAGTACTGTTGTTATATTTAAATGCTTCGATACGTCACCGCTCTGTCGCAGCACACTACACATACATTATACATACCCTATACTGTATCTATAAGAGGATGGGGCGTAAAGAGCAGGAGTGGTACTAATCATGCATCTTACCAGAGAGGAAGAACGGATATACGAAGGAGAAGAGGGCTGGGCACTGAAAAAGGCTATGGAGATCCTCGTTACCATCGGTGAGATAAATAACGCGTCGCAGCTGATACCGATACAGAGCGCGCATATCTCCGGGGCGTCGTATAAAACGATCGGCGAGGCTTTGGAGTTTATAACCAGCCTCGAAGGCACGCGCGTGAAAGTCAAGAGCACCTTGAATCCCGCCGGCGTGGACCGGGCGAACTGGAAAGCAATGAACGTCTCGGAAGCGTTCGTAGCGAAGCAGCGGGGCGTGATAGACGCGTATGAGAAATTGGGCATCGCCGTGGAGTGCACCTGCGTTCCGTATCTCATTGGGAATACGCCAAAGTGTGGTGAGCATGTTGCATGGGCAGAATCCTCAGCCGTCTTGTACGCGAATTCCGTGCTGGGTGCGAGGACAAATATGGAAGGGGCGCCGTCCGCGCTTGCCGCGGCACTCATTGGTAAAACGCCACTTTACGGGCTGCACCTGACCGAGAACCGAGAACCTAAGCTGCGTGTGCGTGTGCCCTGTGCACTGCGAGATTCAGACTACAGCGCGCTTGGATTCCTGATCGGCGACTTAGTATGGAATAAAATACCGGTGATCGAGCTCACACCGGGTTCTTCACCGAACACCGACGAATTGAAGTATTTAGGCGCGGCGATCGGTGCGACCGGCTCCGTTGGCATGTATCACGTAACAGGGATAACCCCTGAGGCTGATTCGTTTGAAGTGCCTGCAGAAACGGTGGAAATCGGTACGGATGACTTACAAAGATTCTATGCAGAGACTGAGCGAGGCGACGTGATCGCGATCGGCTGCCCGCATTGCTCTGCGTCTGAACTCCGGCGCATCTGTGAACTCCTGAAGGCGGAAAGTGACGGGCGGAACGTGCGTAAGGATTTCTTCATATTTACTGCGCGCGCGATAACGGACCGCATGCCGGACGTGGTACGGAAGATAGAGGGGTACGGTGTGAAGGTGATCTGCGATACCTGTTTCGTGGTTTCGCCTGCGTTCGAGCAGTACCGGTGCGTCGTTACAAACTCGGGCAAGATGCTGCGCTACGTGCCGCTGCTCTGTGGTGGTGCGGACGTGCGGCTCTGCACGACGGAAGAGTGCGTGCGGCTGGCGTTTTGAGTGCGGACGGATTTTATATATTTTTATAATCTTATCTCTAACAGTAACTAACCGAAATATAAGAGTAAGATGGCTAAAAGACACAGACCAAGGCGGGGATCGCTTGCCTTTTCTCCGAGGAAGCGAGCACGAAGTGAGACGTGCAGGATAAAACGGGAAGAACGAGCCGTAGGCAGGAATTTACAGGGGTTTGCAGGCTACAAAGCTGGAATGACTCACCTCGTTCTGACTGATGATCGGCCTCATAGCCTGACCAAGGGGATGGAAATAGCCGTTCCTGCAACGATAATAGAGACTCCACCGATGCGGGTGGTGGGTTTCCGTCTTTATAAAGATACGAACTACGGTAAGCGGGCTATAACCGAGGTATGGGCCGGAGCAGCGACAGAAGAAGGTGGAGACCTGAGTGCAGTAGAGGATATAATTACGAAGAGTGAGGATAATCAGGCGTTAAGCCTTCGTTTAATCGCTTCTACGGCACCTAAAGTTGTTAGCGGCGTGCCAAAGAAGAAGCACGACCTTATGGAGATAAAAATGAGCGGTGAGGTCGATAAGGACCTTGGATATGCAAAAGAGGCGTTTGGTAAAGAGTTAAAGATAAATGACGTTATTAAAGAGGGCGATTTTGTTGATGTTACCGCGGTGACCACGGGTAAGGGCACACAGGGTCCGGTGAAGCGCTGGGGAATTATGATCCAGAACGCGAAGGCCAAGCGGTCAGGACGGGGCCGTCATGTGGGTGCAATCGGCGGCTGGCGACCCCGCAGAGTCCGGTGGCGTGTGCCTCAGCTCGGGCAGACGGGGTATCAACAGCGAACAGAGTACAACAAGCGCATAATGAAGGTTGGGGGAAATGGCGAGGAGATAACGCCAAAAGGCGGGTTCGTGAATTACGGCATCGTGAGGAATGAGTATATCGTGCTCAAAGGCAGTGTGCCCGGCCCGAAGAAGCGGCTTGTACGAATCTCGCATGCGATTCGCCCACATCCTAAACTGGGCGTACCCGAAATTGATTATATAAGCACGAAATCACAACAGGGAAGATAATAAACAGGATAGGGGAGCACGAGAGAGAAGAAAAGCAATGGTAAAAGAAGTAAAGAGCAAGGCAAAAGTTTTAGACTTATCAGGGAACGTTTCAAAGGAAATAACACTTCCTCAGGTATTTATGGAGGAATACCGACCAGACTTGATCAAGAGAGCCGTGCTCGCGATGCAATCTAACCGACTGCAGCCGAAGGGCACGGACCCCTTAGCCGGGCGAAGAACCTCTGCAGAGAGTTGGGGGCCCGGAAGAGGCGTTGCACGAGTGCCTCGCATCACTGACGGCCGAAGAGCAGCGCGGGCGCCACAAACGGTTGGCGGACGACGCGCACATCCGCCAAAGACTGAGAAGATCCTGACGAAGAAGATAAACAAGCAGGAGCGTAGGAAAGCGATAAAATCCGCTATCGCCGCCACTATAAATCCCAAATTTGTAAGAACCCGTGGGCATAGGTTCAACGATGCCGTAGAACTCCCGATCGTGGTAGACGATTCGTTCGCGAGCCTTGAAAAGACCTCTGATGTGGAGGGGTTCTTTAAGACCATTGGTGTGTGGGACGACGTGCTCCGTGCGAAAGCCCGGAAAGTACGGGCGGGTAAAGGGAAGATGCGAGGACGGAGATACAAGACTAAAAAGAGCATTTTAATCGTTATTCCCCGTGCAGAGGAGAAATCAACCGGGACTGAAAAGATAATGAAATCCGCGAAGAATTTGCCAGGTGTGGATATTTCCTATGCCGAAGAGCTCAATGCGGAAATGCTCGCGCCGGGCACGCATCCGGGCAGATTGACCATCTGGACGGAATCCTCACTGTCAAAACTTGCTACAATGGAGTGAAAAAGAAGAAATGATAGAAAAGCTGAGGCATATCGTTCCAAGTGAAAAAGCAACGATGATGATCGACTCGGAGAACAAGCTCCAGTTTATTGTTGACTTACGGGCGAGCAAGACTGAGATAAAACGCGAGTTTGAGAGCGTGTTCGAGGCACCGGTGCGAAACGTGCGGACGATGATAACATTTAAAGGCGAGAAGAAAGCAATAGTAGAATTAGAGGAAGAAGGCAAGGCGAAGGAGATCGGAACCTCGCTCGGCATCTTATGATCATATATACATACGTGAGCAAACAGAGAGAAAAATGGGTAAAAGAATAATAGCGCAACGGAGAGGGAAAGGATCACCCACTTTTACGGCGCCCTCGCATCGTTATAAAGGCAATCTCGAACACGTGCGGGTGGCTAAGGATGAAATGGTATCAGGACAAGTCGTTGAGATCGTGCACGACCCTGCACGGAGCGCGCCTATCGCTCGTATACAAGTAGAGCGTGAGAACGGAGGCGGCGCAAAGAAAGGAGAGGAGCAATTCATAATTGTACCCGAAGGCGTTGGAGAAGGTGATACCGTCTCGTATGGCGAATCAGCAGCGGTAAAGATCGGAAATACCATCCCGCTTCGCCGTATACCGGAAGGCGTGATGGTCTGTAACGTAGAAGTGAGACCCAACGACGGTGGTAAACTCGTTCGGGCTTCCGGCAACGGTGCTACGCTGTTGGCGCATGAGCATGAGACGGGTCGATCCATGCTGGTACTGCCGAGTGGCAAGAAGAAATGGCTGTCCTCCGACTGCTATGCCACCATCGGCGTTGTCGCAGGTGGCGGTCGTCCAGAAAAGCCGTTTGTGAAGGCCGGAAAGAAGTATCATAAGATGAAGGCACGCGCGGCGAAATATCCCACGGTGCGTGGCGTAGCGATGAACCCCGTTGACCATCCGCACGGAGGCGGCGGGCATCAGCATGTTGGAAAGTCGAAGACGCCAGGCCGAAATGCACCACCCGGGAGGAAGGTAGGGAGCATAGCGGCGAAGAGAACGGGAAAGAAATGAGGTAGGTAGGTAAGTAGGTAGGTAGGTAGGTAGGTAGGTATAAAATGGCAAAGAAGAAGAAGGGTAAATCTAAAACAACGCTGAAGAAGAAGGAGGAGGAGTTCACGTATCGTGGCTATACACTGGCGAAGCTCAAGAAGATGAAGCTCGACGAGTTGGCCAACCTGATGTGTGCGAGGCAGCGGCGGAAGATAAAGAGGACTTTCCGTGCTGAGGAGGAGAAGCTGCTTGATGAGATAAAATCAGGTAAGGAAGGCATAAAGACTCATTTGCGTGATGCCATCGTCCTGCCAAGTATGGTGGGTACGAATGTCGGAATACACGATGGCAAGGGCTTCGAATTTATCGAGATCAAGCCGGAGATGATCGGGCACTATCTGGGCGAGTTGGCACTGACACGGAAGAAAGTGGCACACGGTGCTGCGGGTGTCGGAGCGACGCGATCATCGAAATACGTACCACTGAAGTAAATAGGTAAGCACCTAACTAACGTGAAGCGAGGAAAAGATGGGCAAGGTAAAATATAGCACGGGAAATGACGCTGATCCGGAAACGACAGCGAGAGCAATGGCTTATGAGCTCCACATCTCACCCAAGCATGCGCACGAGGTGTGCAAGGCGATAAAAGGGAAGAAGGTAGAGGACGCCGAGGCGTATCTGGAAGAGGTGCTGGATATGAAGGCTGCAGTTCCTTTCAAGCGATATAAGAAGCGAGTTGCACACCGTCGGGGGCTCGAGAAGTGGTATGCCGGGAGATATCCCGTGAAGGCAACTGCGGAGATATTAAAATTACTGAGGAACGCACGAGGCAATGCGGAATATAAGGGTTTGGATACCGAAGCGTTGCGTATCTGGCGTGTAGCCACGAAGCAGGGTCGCACGATACGCGGAATAATGCCGCGCGCTTTTGGACGTGCTACACCGAAGAATACCGAGACGGTCACTGTTGAGATAATTTTGAGAGAAGTAGGGAGTTAGGAGTAGAACGTGATAGAGAGGATATTCGTAGAGGAAGGGATAAAGAAAGTACGGATGAACGAGTACTTCAGGACTGAGCTGGAGAGAGCGGGTTACGGCGGAATGGATATAAAGAGAACGCCGATGGGCACGCAGATAACCGTAAACGTTGAGAAACCCGGGATGATCATAGGGAAGGATGGCAGGAGAATAAAGCGGCTAACCGATGATATAGTACGGCGGCAAGAGCTGGATAACCCGCAAATAGATGTGCAACCGATCGCGGTGCCGGAACTGAATGCGCAATTGATGGCTAATAGGCTTGCAAAACTCATCGAGCGCGGCTGGCACTTCCGACGGGCCGGGCGATCAACCTTACAGAGGATAATGGATCGGGGTGCACTCGGTTGCGAAATTATCATGTCCGGGAAGCTCAAGGGGCCTCGTGGTCGGATGGAAAAAATGGTTGCCGGCTATATAAAGCACTGTGGCTCTATGGCGGAGGAAATAGTGGATAAGGGGTATGTAATAGCACATAAAAAGGCCGGTGTCATTGGTGTACGGGTCTGGATCGTACGGCCTGATTCCGGGATACCCGACACGTTTCGTATGAATGTTGTTCCAAAAATCAAGGAAGTAAAAAAGGAAGAGAAGCTAGAAGAGGTTAAAGAAGCGGAAAAGGAAGTAAAGAAGGAAGCAGTAGAGGTTAAAGAAGAGAAGGAAAGCAAAGAATGAGCATATTTAGAATTGAAGAATTAAGAAGGATGAGTGAGAAGGAGCGGAACGGAGAGCTTGAGAGTTTAATGAAGGATTTGCTGCGCGAACGCGGGGTAATAGCCACGGGCGGATCTCCGGATAATCCCGGGCGAGTGGGTGAGATAAAGAGGACAATCGCACGGATAAAAACGGTCCAGAGGGAAGCTGCGACGACCGAAGCGCGAGGAGGCACGTAGGCAAATGGAAATCTGCGATAAATGTGGATTGCCAACTGATTTATGCATTTGCAAGGAAATAGCGAAAGAACAGCAATTAGTGAAGGTATACACGCTCAGAAAGAAGTTCGGAAAGATTGTCACGTTTGTCGAAGGGATAGACGAGAAGGAAGTGGATTTAAAAGCGCTGTCAAAAGAGTTGAAGTCGAAATTCGCGTGTGGCGGCACGGTAAAAGACGGCTGCATACGATTGCAGGGCAATAACAAGGAATCGGTGAAGAAGACGCTTCGGGAGATGGGCTACACGTTAGAGGGCGAAGAATGAAATGAGATTGACACCGAGTAACCTGCTGCGGCATGAGCTGATCGGATTGCGATTAAACGTGGAGGAGAGCAGCAATAGTACGGTTCGCGGACTCCATGGTACGGTGATTGATGAGACGCGGAATTTGCTGATTATAGAGAACGAGCGAAGTACTGAGAAGCGCGTGCCAAAAGCCGGAAACCAGTTCATTTTCGAGTTGGACGACGGAAAGCTCGTGCGAGTAAAAGGAGATCGGCTCATTTCAAGACCGGAAGATCGGATAAAGAAGGCGTAAGTCTGTTGTAGTACATAAGTAGGCAGGCAGGAGTAGGTGGAACTGCGCTTATTATTCAAACTTAATTAAGTATAGAGATTAGAGGGTTTTTATAGGATATGCGGATACGGGAAGAGAGATAGATGAGAGATATAGGGATAAATGTCAGGGTACCTGAGAAGGAATGTGAAGACGTCGACTGCCCGTTTCATGGTACATTGCCAGTACGGGGTCAGATATTAGAAGGCGTGGTGGTAAGCGACAAGGCGCCGAAGACGGTCGTTGTGCTGCGATCGTATCTGAAGAAGATCGCGAAATACGAGCGCTATGAGCGGCGGGAATCGAAGATACACGCTCACAACCCGCCCTGTATACATGCGAAAGTGGGCGATACGGTGAAGATCGCGGAATGCCGACCGCTCAGCAAGACGAAGAGCTTTGTGGTGATCGAGAAGAGGCAATCGGACCACACCGAGTCTTAAACGGTTGTTAAAGAACTGTATTGTAGTGAAGAGAGGAGCATAGGAAATGAAGGGCGTAAAAGCGAAGATAACAAAGGCGTTGCCAACCGGAGCACGGTTAGAATGCGTGGATAATAGCGGTGCGAAGGTATTACAGATAATCGCGGTGAAAGGTTACCGGGGTGTGAAGAACAGGTATCCCAAGGCTGGTGTTGGGGACATGGTGATCATAACGGTGAAGAAAGGCAGGCCAGAGATAAAGAAGCAGATTTTGAAGGCCGTGATCGTGCGGCAGCGTAAGGAGTATCGAAGACCGTCCGGGCTGCGAGTGAAGTTCGAGGACAACGCCGCAGTGATCGTGGATGACAAGGGCACGCCAAAGGGCTCTGAGATACGAGGGCCAGTGGCACGCGAGGCTGTGGAACGGTTCTCGAAGATAGCTTCTGCCGCATCGATAATCGTGTAGGGTACGTTGTTATTCGGGACAAGAGTCAATCAAAAGCCAAAGCGGGGGTTACCGAGTGGACAAAGGTGGCAGACTCAAGATCTGCTCCCGCAGGGGTTCGCGGGTTCGAATCCTGCCCCCCGCATGAATTCAACTGTAACCCATCGATTTCGTTGTATTTAACATTTGAAGTAATAGTACGAAGAGTATGCTTACACTGTTTCAACCTCTTTCCGGCTGATAGGCAGGCGAAAAAAGTTGCCGTACAGTTTCGTTCGCATGGAACGTCCGTGTCGCCTGAATTCGCGCCCATAGCACAAACAGGAAAATTTATATAGCGCGGTAGCCATTTAAAGGACAGGAGAAGGGGCCTGAGCAGGTAACCGGGCACATTTGCGGTGGTAAATAGCTACTTGTCTTCCCTCTTCGTTGTAACAGGATAGCGATCGATCCATGCTCACGGAAGAAGAAGGTAAAGCGGGGTTACGGCTTGCACGAGCCGCGATAGAGAAATACCTGAATGAGCACGCCAAGCTCAAAGCGCCTGACGATTTACCTGCAATCTTTGACGAGCAGCGGGGCGTTTTCGTCACGTTGAACGAATTTGGAGCGTTGAGAGGCTGCATTGGCTATCCGTATCCAGTCTTCGCGCTGAAAGAGGCGATCATAGACGCTGCGATCTCCGCTGCAGTGAGGGATCCCCGATTCCCGCCGGTCACCCGGGAGGAATTCAAAGAGGTGAGCATCGAGCTCACGGTACTTACCCTGCCGCAGGTATTGCACATAAAGCCCGCTGAGTTGCCTAACCACATCGAGGTGGGCAGGCATGGCTTGATCGTGAAGAAAGGGCTGTATCAAGGGCTTTTGCTGCCTCAGGTGGCTACCGAGTACAACTGGACCGCAGAGGAGTTCCTGTGCCAGACCTGCTGGAAAGCCGGCTTGCCGCAGGATGCCTGGCTGGAATCAGACACCGCGGTCAGCACATTTGAAGGCCAGATATTTAAAGAAGAGGAAGAGGATGAGGAGGAGTAAGTAGAAAAGACGATGATAGATATAGATCGATACAAATGCGGATACTGTGGTGCGTGCGTTTCCGTCTGCCCCACCGATGCGATCGAGCTGGTAGGGACGTGGATAAAGATAGATGAGGAGTTATGCAACAACTGTAAAGCGTGTGTGAACATCTGCCCCGTAGGCGCGTTGGAGCTGCGTTGAGTAAGCACGAACCGAGACTGACTTGAGTGTCACGTCACGGGTTATTTAGCGTTTACGTTACGGAGCGAAGCTCAGATCGTCTTTGCGTACACGAATGCATCCTCGCCATCTGCGTAATATCTCTTTATGCTACATGACGGCTGGTAGCCTTGCGTTTCGTAAAATCGTATCGCATCCCGGTTGCTTACCCTGACTTCCAACGTGACGGTATCGAACGTAGCGGTACGAAACTCGTGCTCGACAACTTTTATCAATGCTTCACCCACTTTTCGCCTTCGGTGTTCCGGATCCACGGCAATCCCCGAGATATGCCCGTGCCCGGCTCGTACTGCACCGCCGACAAAACCAATGAGCTTCTCTCCCGTGCCCTCCAACGTCTGAACGGCCACGAAGTAATACTGTGCGAACGGATGGAACAAATCAGCGATATCGGATGCGGTATTGACCGTCTTTATGTTCTGCTTCCACAGTCGAATAATCGCTTCCAAATCTGACTCTACTGCTTTCCTCAGGCTAAACTCCGCCATGGAATACTCTCCGTTATACACGTTGTTCCCTTCACTACTTTAAGGCAGTTTCGGTTTTTCTCGCTCAGCCCGCAGTTTGCACTGGCGTGTGTGTGATCGCCGGAATTTTTTATGTGTGCCCGGTTATTGATACTTACCGGATGACCGAAACCAGCCACCTGAGCGAATCAGACCGGATAACAAAGGACATAGCACTCTTTGAGGAAAGCCTAATCGAGTTTGATTCGGTATCACTCGCAGACGACGAGGCTGACGTGGTGGAGCAGGCGAAGCGCTATTACGAAGATACGAAGTATTATCACGAAAAGGGCGATTACTTTACGGCGTTCGGCTGTATTAACTACGCGCATGGGCTGGTTGACGGAATAAGGATGCGAAGAGGTTTATTGAAGTGGTAATTATCGCTCCTTTGCAGCTTTCTTTTTTATAGTTGCGCCACTCAAAGCATCAGCGCCAGATAGCCAATGGCAAATCCCAATATCGCACCTGAATTGAGGAACGGCAGACCGGCATGTGGTTTCCCTCTCCCTGCGATACGGCTCAGCACCGCGTAGCCCGCCAGCGTGCCGATGAGCGCGCCCAGCGCGGGTGCGTTTATCAATCCAAAGTAATACACGAATCCTGACATGTAATTCGCGGACACCACCAGCACGGTGGGAATAATCGCGTCGCCAAGCCCCATGTAAAAGCCGTCTTCCATCGCGTCGCCACGCAACAACGAGAAGCTCCACTTTCGCGGCAGCACAAAAAGAACGGGCATGTGCAGATCAATGACCGATTCCGCTAACGTAACCATGTGCTTCGTCTTGTAAACGGCAATGGCGTCGTAGACCATTAGAATGCCCAGTAAGAGCAGCACGGGTAGTATGCCGAGCGAGATGCCGAAGATCGCCGCTGCGCCACCGCCTAGTATCAAACCGGTCGCATCGAGCACGTACCATTCAGGATATTTGTAGAGGAGCAGCACGAGTGCGAGCGTGATGATGAGAGGGATAGCGACATCAGGGTAGAGAAGCGCATACGGCACATAAAAGATCGTCATCGTGACCGCACCGAGCATAACGAAATAGACGAGCTTCTCGCCCAGATGTTTGAAATATTTGAGCACGATAAGGATGAACGCGGTAAACGCGATGATAAAGACGAAGAAGATAAGTGGATTGAGTGGGTCATTCTTATCCTCGAACGCGATGATACCCGCGACGTCAAAAGGCGTCGCGAGCAGTACGGCGAGCAGTTGCGTAATCAGGATGAAACAGCCCATGCCAATAAACAGAACGCTGCCCGTGCTCCTTTCTTCCTTTTCTTCTTTCGGTCCTTCTTCGGTCTCTTCCGGCATGGTAGATGGTGATCACTAAGATACATAAAGGGCAGAGTCATATAAGATTGCGGTGGTGCGGGAACGTGCTTCTTTTAAAAACCGTGCAGGACGTAATCTAATCGTGTAATCCAGCCTAAAAAATAAAAGTAAGAGGAGTGTTTATTCACTCCTCCCTCGTTCGCCTTCTTACGATGTTCAGTACCACGATTGCCGAAAGCACGCCGACCAGCGTTATCAGTCCCACGGGCGTTAGCGCAGGCAGTTGTGCTGGCGCTGATGGCCCTTCTCCCCGCCGACACTCGTCCAGTGGATTCGCGTCTGAATTATTTGCGGTACCATAGATCTCGTAAGCGCCTGATCCATCCCAATCATTCCAGAAGTTGCTCGTAAAGATGTTGTTTGTCCCGTTATCCACCGCCTGATAGGGCGTGTTGCCAATGAAGCAGTTTTCGTAGATCTCGTTATCCGCGGATCCTGAGTTAAGATCCACGCCAGAATCAGCCGAGCCGGTGTTGTTCACGATCATGTTCCTCCTGATCGTGGCATTTTCAACGTCCTCGAAGTCAACCCCGTCGCCGCAGTCGCTTATAGTGTTCTCCTCGATCAGGGGATCGCCCAGATTCACCGTCGCACCGCTAGCGTTGTAGAGATCCATGTAGAGATAGACGCCCGCCCAGCCGCATGCATCGATCGTGTTCCCCTGTATCAGTGCCCGGCCGATGGTCTGCGTGGAGTTGCCAGAGGCGTCGAAGTAATAATAGATTTTGACCCCGTCTTCGGATACATTACTGATCTCATTCCTGAGGATGTCCAGCATACCCATCGTTAACCTGCTCTCGTCATAACTGTAGACGTTATCGGCAACATCAATACCATCGCCGTCGGTGAGGTTATCTATCACGTTATCGGCAATGAGCAGGTCTCCGAACTCCAGCGTGGAATTGTAAATGAGGTCATAGCCAATCTCGTCATAGTAGATACGGATGGCATAATAGTCTACGTCATAGAATCGGTTATTGGTTATGATAACATCGTCGAAGGTGATGATGACATTGCTGTAGTAAGAGTCACCCAAGTCGATCTCATAGGGTGTTTCATAGTATTCGAGGTATATGCCATATTCGCAACTGAAGGTGTTGTCATCGATGAAGAGTTCCCCGAAATAGAAGGTGGCGTTGTTATCCATAGAGTAAGGAGTCTCATAGACATAGAGATATATCCCATCACCGTCTACATCAAAAGTGTTTCCGGTTACGGTGATATCGCCGATTATGGTTGCGCTACTGTCGTAGTTTTCATGGCATACGACCTCGTAGAAGAGGTATATGCCGTCGCCGCCGCACTCGAAGGTGTTGTCATCGATGAAGAAGCCGCCAAAGTCGATTAAGGTGTCGTCATAAGCGCCATGGGGATTTCCATAGTTGTAGAGGTAAATCCCGTTTAGGCTGACGTTGAAGGTATTGCCCGTGATTACGTAACTGGGCAGCTCCGCAGAGGCGTTGCCGTGCATATCGTAGCCGACCCCTGAATCGTAGTAATAAAGATATACGCCGTCATCGTCGCCCGATATGTTGTTGTTATCCCGGACATAAATGTCGCCCATGCTGAGATTCGCGTTCTCCTCCATCTCGTAGGCAACATGGTTGTAGTAAACGTAGATTGCGTCGAAATAGGCATTGATTGCGTTCTCTTCAATGTGCACCTCGTCGGTCGTCACCTCAGAATTGCCATCCATGTCATCACCGAAATCATTATACTCTAACTCGATACCATAGCCCTCCCTCGAAACGATCGTGTTGTTGTTAATAAAGACGTCGCCCAGGGCTATCGACGCGTTGTTGTATAGGTACTCCGCCAGGTAGTAAACATATAGGCCATAGCCGCTGACGTTTATCTCGTTACCCTCGACATAAAGATTACCTACGGTTAACGAAGCTTCATCTTCGAAAGTTTCAAAGTAGGCGTAGGCGTCAATGTAAATGGCATCAGTGGTCACGGACGTTATCGTGTTACCGTTGATCACCAGGTCGCCACAGGTTCCCGTGGTCGTGCCATACCACTCCGTGGCTCCGTAGTAGTCAATATACATAGCATAGCTCGTCTGGTTCTCGAAGGTGTTGTCATTCACGACGACGTCGCCAGCGGTCACGGTGGTATTGGTAAGGGTGAAGAAACCACCATAAAAGTCAATGCCCTTTTCGCCACCGTAGAACTTGTTCCCGGAGATATTCACGTCGCCCATTGAGATGCTTCCGCCAGTGAGATCCGTCACCCAGATGTCTTCTATATCAACGCCATCGGTCGTTACCATATTGAAGACGTTATCCAGGATATCAAAGTCGCCGATGGTGACGGTGTAGCCAGTTACGGTGGCGTCGTAATCCAGTCTAACACTAAAATAAAACCCGTTGTCGCTGATGTTAAAGGTATTGCCCCTGATGCATATGTCGTCAATCGTGTAATTGTCGTTTGCAGAGTCTCCAAAGCCCTTGTCAATACCAAAGTGAACCCCGTCGCTCAGATTGGTGAAGGTGTTGTCTAAAATAGTGAAGCCAACGAAGTCATCGGAAAAGATTCCATTGGTGCCGTTGGTAATCGTAAAGCCCTCGATGGTTATGTTGCTTGCGTTGATGTCCAGTATCTCAGTTGCGCCTCCGCCGTCGATAATGGTGGTCGCCGCACCTGCGCCGATGAGGCTGATGCTGTCGTTATTAAAAGTGATGGGAAAGGTCTCGCCGTTAGTCGTGTTGTCATAGAGTCCCGCAGACACATTGATGATATTGGGGTCCGCGAGGCTGGCGCCCGCAGGGACGGTAGCCACCGCGTGCGTTATGGTCTTCCAGGGAGTGGCTGGATTCTGCGCCGCCACAGCATTGCGGGTATCGTCCCCCGTGCCATCATCAACATAGTACGTCGTTCCCGGGCTGGCCGCTACCGTTCCTGCCAGTACTAACGTCAGAAAGAGAGTAATCACGCCAATCGCCGTTACTTCGAGTAAAATCGCTTTCTTCTTTTCAGCTTTCATAATGTATCACCAATAGTACACATACCAAATGGAAGGTGGAAGTACTATAAAAAGTTTGCTATTTCTCGTCAATTCGGCTTAGATGGCATATTACCTTAGCTATACAAAAATTCCTTTAGATGAAAATGGTGGCACTCTCGATATTCTCATTCAAATAGTCTCGATCCGTTCGTTCCTGATTCCGTTCTACACGGTTACATTATCGCGCAAAAAGGTCGCTAATCGTTTGCTGTCTCTATCCTTTTTTAGCATAATATCTGTTTTGAGCACGTCCACCCCTTCGTCTGCAGGACACGCGTCACCCTTATCGATGACCAGCACGTCAAGGAAATCCCGGTAGCACGAGTACACACCATAGGGGGAGACGTCAAACCCTTTTGCACGCATGAATTTGCCCGCAGGGCCGCTCACTGCTTCCGTACCCACGATCGGTGAAATCGCGATCACGATCTTCCACCTTAACAGATCTCGTATCCCCTTCAGGCTGAGTATCGGCCCGACGCTCGTAATCGGATTGCTCGGCCCGATGAGCACCAGCGCTTCTGATTCTTTCTCGAGCACCTCGACAACCGCCTCTGACGGGTTCACCACATCTATGCCCTCGAACTGGACATCGAGCACGTCCGGCTCGCCTTTGCGGACCACCCAGAACTCCTGGAAATGGAGCTCCCCCTCAGGAGTCCGGATCGTCGTGCGTACCGCTGCGGGCTCATCAGTCATCGGCAGTATCTTTATGCGATCGGGTATGCCGAAATTCCGTGCGAGCACTGCCGTCGCCTCGGTCAGGCTCTTCCCCTGCCGCAGCAGCTCTGATCTTGCGATGTGCGTTGCGCGGTCCTTATCGCCGATCATCAACCGTTCCGGATTCTGAAACCGCTCCAGCGCCTCGTGCGTGGTAAACGTATCGTCCTTGACGCCCCACCAGGTCTTCTTATCCATGACGCCCCCCAGGGTGTATAGGACCGAATCGATATCCGGGCAGAGTAAATTGCCGGAAATCCAGATGTCTTCCGCCGTATTCACGATGATGTTCAGCTCTTCGTCCTTGAATACCTTCTCCAGTCCCACCAGCAGCTTCGGCGTGCCCGTACCGCCTGAAAGGATAATCATACTCTGATAAAAAAGCGAGGTGAAAAGATAAAGCCTTTGAGAATTTCGAAAAACACCCGAAAACGTGCAAAGGATGGCAGGCACAAACAGAACGGGAAGTAACTCAAAATCCTCTAATCTAAAGATTTTATATAAATGACCTGAGCGAGAACGGAAGAAACTACGTCATTTTGCTCGCTCGCCGTGTAACATACTTCGCTTAAGCTTGAGATGGCAATCCATCCACAGATAATACATGAGGACGAACGGTATACTCGCCATACCAATGAAGACGTGTGCGTTTAATTCCCCGGTACGAAAAAAGGTTATCAGAAACATACCGCCCGCGAAGATGCCGGTTAATACGACCGCAGGAATTAGATACGTCAACACCTTTTCACGGAACGTAAACTCTTCGACTTCTCTAAACCCTCGAGAGCTCTCTGCCAAGGTACATCGACATTGATATATCATTCTAATTGAGTCCATAGCTATGACACTCAGCCACGCACAACCCGCAAGCATCAAGAGGACGAGCGGGATATCGTAGTGATTCTGAGTGAAGAAGTAGAGGAGTACAATGTAAACCGGAATGAGTAAGGGTCGCACATACTTCTCCACAGTACGTAAATCCTCCGAGAGCCCAAATTTCTTCCGCACTTGATACACAAATACCACTTTAAACGCCGCTAAAAATTCCGCATGTTTCCGTTTCACCCTTACTACCTCTTCATTATCTTCAGTCCGGTGGTACTTAAATAAGATGCCGGGAAGGAGGGTTGTTCTTTTTAGTTACCACGGCTTCGTATTTTCGACAACCGCCCCTGTACCTCGGCTGCCGCTGCTGATAGTTTCACTCCGAAACGACTTAAAGCCTGGAGCCCTTTTGGCACGGTATGCCATAGATAAAAGGCTTAAATATCTCGAAAAGAAAGGGAGAACTGAGATAACAAAGGTAAAAATGGATGAGATAAAGAAGGGTGATTTGTTCTCGATTGCCGGCCTGGAAAACGTGAAGATAAGCATTGGTGAGATAGTAGAGGAAGAAGGAGGAAAGGACTGGGAGCCGATGGGTCCCCATCCAATGCCACGCATAGCAACGCTTCGAGACTGGGATTTCAAGCTATTGAACCGGTATAAGCCGTTTTATGCGCCGTTGTGCGACATGTGCTGCCTGTGCACGTACGGCAAATGCGACCTCACGGGCAACAAGAAGGGCGCGTGCGGGATACGAATGGACGCACAGCACGGCCGAATTGTGCTTCTTGCGTGTTTGGTGGGTTGCAGTGCTCATTGTGGCCATGGACGACATCTTTTGCACGATATGATAAAGAAATTCGGCCGGGACGTTCCCATCGATTTCGGGCCCGAGGTGGATGTAGAAGCGCCTCTTACGAGATTGATCTGCGGCATAAAGCCGAGGACAATAGGCGATTTTGAGCAGGTATTTGATTACATTGAAGAGCAATTAGTTCAATTGGCCGACGCACTTCACACGGGCCAGGAGGGTTCATACATGGACTTCGAATCAAAAGCGCTCCACATGGGTATGCTCGATTCACTGAGCAAAGAGGCCGCTGATATCATTCAGATCGCCTGTTATGGCATGCCAACGAGCCATGAAGGCGGCGGTCCGAATGTTCCGCTCGTCGACGTGGGGATAGGAACGATCGATACTGATAAACCTGTTGTGCTTGTTATAGGTCATAATGTGCCTCCGGCTGCGGATATAGGTGACTACCTGACGGACAACGATCTCGAGGACAACGTGGAACTCGCAGGTATTTGCTGTACTTCTATTGACACTACGCGCGTGTATAAGAAAGCGAAGATAGCCTCTGCGCTTGGCAGGCAATTGCGTGTGATACGAGCGGGAATCGCAGATGTCGTCGTGATAGATGAGCAATGCATTCGTGCGGACATCGTGGAGCTTTGTCAACGAACTCACTCGCCGGTGATCGCGACAAATGACAAGGCAATGCACGGTTTGGTGGACAGAACTGATGATGATCCTGATGCAATCGTGGCCGATTTGGTGAACGAGCGCGTGCCCGGTGTAATCATACTCGATCCCGAGCAGGTGGGCGAAGTAGCAGTGAAGACCGCGCTACAGATGGATAAGAAGCGGAGGAAGCTGCGTTTTATTCTTAGCGATGATGAATTCAAGCAGTATGTAAATGAGTGTACCCAATGTGGCAATTGCACGCTTGCATGTCCGAACGGGATGAGGATTGGAGAAGCGATGGCAAGTGCCGCGTCAGGGGATATAAAGCCTCTTGCTGATATGTTCGACCTCTGTGTCGGCTGTGGCCGGTGCGAGCAGGTTTGTAAGAAGCAGATGCCGATTGTCGATGTGATCACCAAGGCGGCATATCCGCAGCTCCGAGAGGAGAAAGGGCGGATGCGAATAGGGCGAGGCCCGATCTGGGACAGTGAGATACGGGAGGTCGGTGCTCCTATTGTTCTCGGGACCATTCCGGGCGTGATTGCGCCGATCGGCTGTGGCAATTATCCGCAAGGGACGAAGGACGCGTGGCTCATCGTCAAGGAGTTCGCGGAACGGAATTACATCGTTACGCTGACGGGCTGCATGGCGATCGATGCCGCGCTGTGGAAAGACGAGGACGGGAAAACACTGTACGAGCAGCATCACGGCAGATTCGACGGCGGTGGCGTGCTCAACATCGGCTCGTGCGTCTCCAATGCGCATATCCACGATGCAGCAATAAAGATAGCGAGTATCTTCGCAGGGAGAAAGCTGCGCGGAAATTACGAAGAGATCGCAGATTACATTCTGAGTCGAGTCGGCGCCTGCGGTGTTGCGTGGGGCGCGATGTCACAGAAGGCGGCCTCGATCGCGACGGGCTTTAATAGACTTGGTATTCCCGCGGTCGTTGGCCCGCATAGTACGAAGTACCGACGAGCGTTCCTCGGTCGCGCAGACGTGCAAGACGATTGGAAGATAATAGACGCCAGTGATGGCTCTGAGCTTTATTTCGAGCCGGGCCCGCAACATTTACTCGTAGCCTGTGAGACGGTGGAGGAAGCTTTGCCGATGATCGCGAAACTGTGCTTCCGGCCCTCGGACACAGATCGTGGACGGTCCATAAAACTGACGCATTACATTGATCTCAGCCAGAAATATCTCAATACGTATCCAACGGATTGGCACCTCTTCGTCCGGAGTGCCACGGACCTGCCCATTGCGAAGAAGACCGAATTGCTGAAGATACTCGAGGACAAGCATGAGTGGAAGATCGACTGGAAGACGAAACGGATATTAGAAGGGCCTATTCGTGGATACGACCCCTCATTCAACCCGACGAACTTGAAACGGCTGGTACGGGAGAGGAAATAAGTAAGTAAGGGGGAAAGTAAAGATGGGAGCGGAAATACCTTTTGACGTGGCGAATATCCCCGGTCCTGAGACAGGCGAAGTGGTCGCACCGAAAGTAATAGGGAGTTACATCTCAAGCGCGAAGCGGCCGTTGCTCGTTGTGGGCTCTGAAATTTTGCGTGATGAGTTCTTTGTGGAACTCGCGATTGAGCTGGGTAAGAAGGGGATCCCGATAGCCGCAACGGGCCACAGCATAAAGGGCTTTGTAGAAAAGGGCTACTGCGAGAACGTGCAGTATTACAACTTGCACGACCTCACGAACTGTTTACGAGACCCGAACTGGGCGGGCCTGGACGGTAAGGGCAATTACGATTTCGTGATCTTCTTCGGCATCACGTACTATTACGCGTCGCAGATGCTGTCCTGCATAAAGAACTTTGCAACCGATCCCCTGGTTCGTGCGGTTTCGATTGATCGTTATTACCATCCAAACGCGCGAATGGGCTTTGCAAACATTACGCCGCGGCAGGAGGAGGAGTATAAGGCGATGCTGAATCGCGTAGTGGGGAGCATAAAGCGGAGGTAAGAGGGCAGAAACGGAACGGAACCATGGTAAAAGAAAAAGGTAATCTAACGGATTTAGAGGCGGAAGTGATATATAACGGGCTCTGCTGCTACTGCGGGACGTGCGGCGCGTTTTGCAAGGAGTACATAACGTACGAGGATGGACTGCCGAAGACAAAGAAGAAGTGCTATGAGATCTGCGGCGCGTGTTACGATTTCTGTCCACGGACGTTCTTCGCTCCTTTCAAGGTAGACCGAGCGGTATTTGGCGAGGTGAGAAAGGACGGTTTGTTAGGCTATTACCAAGGAGATATAATCACCGCACGTGCCACCGATAAGGCCGTTATGGATAAAGCACAGGATGGCGGAGTTATATCCGCATTGCTTCTCTTCCTGATCGAGCAGGGCGAGATCGATGCAGCAGTTGTCACAAAGACTTCTGAGGAGAAGGCGTGGCAACCGGAACCGTGCATTGCAACAACGAAAGAGGACATATTAGCTGCGGCTGGCTCGAAATACACGCAATGCCCGGCGGTACTAGGAGTGGGTGACGCGTTCGAGCAGGGCTACCAGAATATCGCCCTTGTCGGATTGCCATGCCACATAGAGGGCATGAGAAAGGTTCAGTTGTCAAAAGGCTTTGACGTCGGCGCTGACCGCGTGAAACTCCTTATCGGGCTCTTCTGCACGGAAACGTTTGATTCCACGATGCTCATCACGGTTTTGGAGACGTTAGGCACGAGTTTCGAGGACGTCAAGAAATTCAATATACGGAAGGGGAGCTTCATCGTTTATACAAAGTCTGGCGAAACGCTGAAGATGCCGGTTCGAAAAATGAGGGCGTATGCACGAGAAGCGTGCAATTACTGCTACGACTTTGCATCAGAGTTCGCTGACGTTTCCGTGGGATCAATAGGCTCCGATGACGGCTGGTCAACGGTGATCGCGCGAAGCGACGCGGGTAAGGACTTGCTGAAGCGCGCGGAGGCCGCGGGATTAATAGAAACGAAGAAGCTCTCGAAAGAGGGGATAGCGACCGTAAAGAAGCTCGCATCGTTCAAGAAGCGGGAGAACCTGAAGTGGATTTACGAGAAGACCGAGCCCTTGAGCTTCCTGAATATGCAGGTCGAGCCAGAGCTGCTTGAACGGTTCTTGTGCGGGGATTGAATAGCTTCGTGCATCTTCATGATTGGCGGCCTTTTGAGCACGCACAGAGAGCACTGACTATGAGAGGCGTCACTCTAGTAATTCCTCCGTGTTTCGTAATCAGGAGTCTTTCCTCAACTCTTGGTGATCTGCCAGACAAGATCGTAGTCCAATGCTAAATCTTCGGCAACTTCGTGTGGATAAGCCTCTATGTACGAGCATAGCCTATCACTTCTTGCTACACCTCGTTATACGCCATATTACGCACCTTAACGATCTTAATAGCTCGCAACTTATCCCTGCGGTCTTTCGCACACATGAGCTCACAGTAACACTCTCGGTGGATTTTTAACGTGTAACAGCCTCAGGAAATCAACTCGTTCGAAACCGGGATCGGCAGCAGCTAGTTCTCAACCCCGTAGCTGCAGCAACATCTCCCGCCTGAATTGATCGCGATCGATGCTCTTCTAACCGCAACACTGCGTATTCCGCGTTATTCGGCCGTTTCTATCGCCACGATCTTCTTCCTGCTTGTCGCGCCCGAAACGATCCGCACGTCGGCATTGAAGTATTTTGATAGCACCGTAACCACCGCTTTATTAGCCTTACCTTTCGTCGGCGGCGCTTTTACTCGCACCACGAGCGGATCGCCTTCGATTACTTCATCCGTATTCGAATTGGGGACGACTTTGATCTCAATAGTCTTCATACGCCACAAATGACTTGTAGTAGGCATAGGTATTTAAATGATAATACGTTTGAGTGCTTTGAGTACGAACGAAAGGCAAGCGACAAAGTGAAAATGGAAACAAAAGTAAGAGCGCACGTGGTTGTCACCGGACGCGTGCAAGGCGTTTACTATCGCTATGCGACACGAGAAGAGGCGGTCATGCGCGGTGTGAAGGGCTGGGTACGGAACCTGAAGGATGGCCGCGTGGAGGCGGTATTCGAAGGCGAGAAGTCGAAAGTAGAGGAGGTGATAGACTACTGCCATTACGGGCCGCCTGCCGCGAAGGTTTCTTCCGTGGAGGTTACCTGGGAGGAGTATACCGGTGAATTCAAGGGTTTCTCCATCCGCTATCGGTAAGTTTAGTTGAGCTTAGTTGAGTTGCGTTGTACGCAATAGTTCTAAGGCCTCTTTCATAGTGCATTTCTTCAGGATGAGAGTGCATCAACAGGTCAAATGTAACGCCGCAACGACTTTTTTAACATTTGAGACTTCGTTATACACTTTGCACGCATGATCGGTCGACGCAACAATTAATTCTATCCCCTGTGATTCGATCCATTCGCGCGTTTGCGATGGCACAGTCATCACTCCGTATTTGCCCGTGCCGACAATGAGCACCTCAGGCTGCTCTTTAACGATCGATTCGATGTCCTCTATGTGGAGGACATGCCCGTCTTTCCGCCACCAATTATCTTCAACGCGGTCAGGGAAGATGATTACATCGCTCGTAAACGTCTTAGCATCGATAACGATCCGGCCGAAGTCGTAAGCGTCAATCATTGCCACACCTCGTCTTTTTTATAGGTTGAGTTTAATGTTTATAAATTATGTGCACAAGATTTCCCAATTCGAGAAGATCCTAGCGGAAAAAGCGCGATATGGGTGGTAATGATGTTTAGCACAGACGCAAGAAATGTAGAATCCGTAAATTTGAATGAAAAAATACGAGAGACAAAAAAAGAATTCGGTTTTAGACAACTCTCAATCATGCTATTCAAAATTGAAGGCACACTTGATTTAAGTCACATAGATAAATTTGTAAAAACCCATTATATTAAGAGAGAGAAAATATCCACCGAAGGTTTTCAAAGAACTCCTACTATCAACAAAAACGTCTTAACCGCCTACTACGCAAAGGAGGGTATAAGAACATTAAGGTTTACAGATCAATATTCTAACATAGTTCCCTGTTCAATCGAGATGGTGCCGGATCTAGTTAAAATACAGTTCATTAAGTACAATGATTTTGTGGAAATTCGTGTGATTGGAGGCAGTGAAAAGTTCATAGAAAAGAAGGTCTACCCAATGTTACGTATCATGGCAAATACCGCTGGTGGCCGGCTCTATATACCTACGGTGTCTCAAGAGTTTATACGAAAACTCTGCTTGTTTATTCACAGAAAAAATGTGGACTATATAAAGATTGATCCTTCGAAATCAAAAAATTATGCTAAGGTGATTGAAGAAGAAATCAAAAAGGAGAATATCAAAAAATATGAATACGTTGTTGAAGAGGGGATTTTTAAAGGAAGTGGAATATTGGAATCAGGCGCATTAAAGGCCCTATTTGAAAAAGAGCAAGATATTATAATCCAAGAATTTAAGTCTAAAATGAACTATCTTCTAAAAGGTGAATTTCGAGAGATTAACTATCAAATGGACTCGGGTGGGAAAATAAAATTTTTTGTTGATGGATCTTTTGTCGACTCATTTGAGGATGAATCTGAAGCTGGAAGTTATTTGCTAAAAAGGTTGGAGGAGGATGCTCAGAAGCAACTTATTTTGACAGAAGAAATCGGGATTCAGAAAAATAACGCCCAGAGGACATTAATTGATTTTGTCCCGTCGAAAGAATATCTACTTGACTTATTTATAAACCACATGGATACCAGGGATTACAAGGCTCTTCCTAGTATATTAAAAGATTTAAAAGATACCAATGTAACTTTAGAGGAAAAAGGTGAAATATTAAAGGGCTATATTTTTCTTCTAGAAAACGATTTGTTTTCAGCTTATGAATATATTGGCCCGTTTTTGCCATTTTTTGAAAGCGAGTTGATTAGAGCTAATGAGGAAAGATTGACAGGAATTTTTAAAAATATGGAGCCTGAAACTTTTTTCAGATTCGTTAAAAAAGGTGTAGAACCATTTGCGGAAATAATAAATCCAATAATTTCAGAAAAGGAGGTAAAAAGGTATCATCTCCAGAGGTTATGGGGAAATGTTAAAAATGAAATGGATAAAATAAAAAAAGGAAAATTATTGGAAGATTTTGCTAGTCTATTGTTTAGTTTTGATGAGGGATTAAAAGTAGATTCTCAGAATTTCAGAACGAAAGATGAGGAAATAGACCTCTTATTAAAAAATAAATTTGAGGACCATTTTTGGGTTCAATTAAATTCTCCATATATTTTCGTAGAATGTAAAAATTGGAGTTCCAAAGTTGGCAGTGATGAAATAAAGAAGTTCAAGGGAAAATTAGAAGATCACAGAAATTTGTGTAGGGTTGGGTTTTTCATTTCTATTAATGGATTTACAAAAGGTGATGATATTGCGCTAATTAGAGCTGCT
The DNA here is from genome assembly GCA_016930255.1 of Methanomicrobia archaeon. Classification (NCBI taxonomy): domain Archaea; kingdom Methanobacteriati; phylum Methanobacteriota; class Methanomicrobia; species Methanomicrobia archaeon. Next base: position 36,700 of record JAFGHB010000025.1, read on the forward strand.
TCACAAGATAAAATTCTTAGTCTTATTGCAGGTGAGGATATACAAGAATTTTTATATTCCCAGTGCTCTCTAAAAGAATTCTTAGAGAGGTTAATAAAAGATTCAATACGATAACCCAAAAATTTCAGGAGTGAAAATGGACATACGAGTACGGAAGCTATACGAGGCGTTGTTCGCGCTCGAAGAGCTGCGCGAGCTTTATCGGCACGCGTTACCGTCTGGCCTTGACGAAGAGGAAGAAGCGCACTTTGCAGACGGTGTAGCTCGCGTCGAGCGTCTCGTTGAGGAATTGAAAGCGGGTAAGGGCAACCCCGTTAAACAGATTACCACAACGCTTGAACTGAGGACGAGAGAGGAAGAGTTCATCAATATCAATCCTATTCAGGCGGGAGGCAGATTAACGCTTGAAGCACGGAAAGCGCTCATTGCCTACGGCGATGGCTATTCGGTCTGTGATCAGTGTTTAACGGGCAGGCTTGATCAGATCAGGAAACCGCCGGTCGATGAATTCCATGCGGAATTGGCGGCATTTGTGGGCATGGATGAAGCACGGGTGGTGCCGGGTGCGCGACGCGGCTTTCAGGCTGTTACGTCCTCGCTCATTGAGAAAGGCGATGTCGTGATCGTCTCGGATTTAGCGCATTATACCGAATTCTTAGCGGTCGAGATCGCAGGCGGTATTGTCAAAGAGGTGCCGACGGGCTCGAACCACCTCGTGACCGGCGATGCCGTCGCGGAGACCGTAGAGCGGGTGAAGGAGGATACTGGAAAGCTGCCAAAGCTCATCATGATCGAATATGTCGATTACAGTTACGGTAACGTCCACGACGTTGCAGGCGTGGGAAAAGTTGCGAAGGAGTATGACATCCCGTTTCTCTGCAACGGTGCGTACGCCGTGGGCATGATGCCGGTGAACGGTAAGGAGATGGGCGCGGATTTCGTGGTCGGCTCCGGGCACAAGGGCATGGCTGCGGTTGCACCCTCCGGCGTCCTCGCCACGACAGAAGACTGGGCGTCCACGGTGTTCAGAAGCAGCCGCATCCGGGGCGATCTTACCGCCAGGAGCTTCGAGAACAAAGAGCCGGAGATGATGGGCTGTACGCTGATGGGCGGCACGGTCGTCTCCATGATGGCTTCGTTCCCCGCTTTGAAAGAGCGTGTGCAGCACTGGGACGAGGAGGTAAAGAAATCAAATTATTTCATCACCGAGTTCCTGCGCATTGCCGGCAACAGAATTATGAGCGAATATCCACGTCAGCATACGCTTTCGAGGATTGACACGCGCGAGAGCTTCGATCAGATCGCGAAGACGCACAAGCGAAGAGGCTACTTCCTCAGCGACGAATTGAAGAAGAGGAAGATTGTGGGTGAATTTGCGGGCTCGACGCGCGTGTGGAAGCTCAACACCTACGGACTGAGCTGGGAGCGGATAAAGTACCTCAGCGAGGCGTTCATAGCAATCGCGGAGAAATACGAGTTGGCGGTACACTAGTCTCAAACAAGCCTCTTTAAAGCTTTTCTCTGTTTTGATGAGTTACGGGAAAATTTTAGGTGGCAATGAGAGAATGTGCGCTCTGCGGTAAAGGAAACGCATCTGAATCGTTGCAGGTCTGTGTCGACTGCATCCGCAGCGGCCGAGCAGAGGCGCTGAATTATGCAACGGCGGCTCACAAGCAGATACGATCAAAGTACGGACTTCCTGCGGAACCGCCAAAGAGTGAAGGGGGTATACGATGTAACCTGTGCTCGAACGAGTGCATGCTGAAGGACGGTGAGCGCAGCTACTGTGGCCTGAAAATGAACGTCGACGGCAGGTTAACGTCATTGGTGCCGCCCCACCAGGCGTTATTGTATTCTTATATCGATCCGCTGCCGACGAATTGCTGCGCGGCATGGTTCTGTCCCGGCTCTGCACAATTCGGCAAGGAGAATGTAGCGGTCTTCTTCTTCGACTGCAACTTCGATTGCCTCTTCTGTCAGAACGCTTCGCATAAGGACTTCCGAGCGGTTAAGGCAGTGAGTGGAACGGACTTCGTTGCACGCGTGACTCACAATGAAAACGCATACTGTGTCTGTTTCTTCGGTGGCAGTCCCGAGCCGCAGCTGCCGTTTGCGATTCGCGCTTCTGAGGCAATCTTAGCTGAGAAAGACGTAAGGATCTGCTGGGAGTGGAACGGCTGTGGCAACAAAGCGCTCGTGAAGCGCGTGGCTTCATTATCGTTTAAAAGCGGCGGTATCGTCAAATTTGATCTCAAAGCCTTTGATCCGAACCTCAGCGTTGCATTAAGTGGTGTCCCTAACAAGAGAGCATACGAAAACTTTGAGATGATTGCGACCGAATTCTTCGAAAAATCGGAGCCGCCCGTGCTCACCGCGACGACCTTGCTCGTGCCGTATTACGTCGACGAGAAGGAAGTAGAGCAGATCGCACAATGTATCGCGGGCATTAATCCAAACATTCCGTATTCATTGCTGGTGTTCCATCCTTCTTTTTACATACAGGATCTGCCGATCACGCCGAGAGAGCAGGTATTCAAATGCTACGAAACGGCGAAGACATACCTGAACAAGGTGAATATCGGGAATCAGCAGTTGCTCAAAACATTTTAGACTGAAAAGATTGTAATGCCCGTGAAAAAAGCCGCCAAAGAAGCAAGAAGGAAACCCAGCATATCTGTTTGTGATAGCTTACGAAAAGCCTCAGCTATACCTACTTTTCCAAGTTCCTTGTTTCCAAATACGTATTGACCAGTTTCTGACAAAGAGCGTGTTACATCTATATCCTTAATTTTTTCATAAAATTCCCGTGATATTAAGAATAAGCAGAAATAAAAAGCTGCTAATAGGCACCAGAACATAAAGAAAGAGATTTTTATCAGCTCAGTCATCTATTCGTACCACTTCAAACAAATTTAAGATTACCCTTGCTTTAATTGATCTATTGCCACTACTTTGACGGTTCAATTTTATTTTTTTAACAAAACATCTTCCCTACATCAACTTGAATCCACCTGTTCTTTTCGGTCTCACTGACTCTTCTTCTGAGCAATATCTGAAAAGATATAAAAATCCTCATAACACCGACAAATACTCTTCCAACTCCCATTCCGTCACGTTCACGCGGTACCGATCCCATTCCACCTGCTTGGACATGATGAAATTCCGGAAGGTGTGCTCGCCTAACGCTTCCCGCACCAGGTCGCTCTGTTCTGTTAGCGTTATGGCCTCGATCAAGCTTCCCGGTAGCGTCTCTATTCCCTCGCGCTCACGTTCCTCAGCACTCATCAGGTACACATCCTTTTCCGTCGGTGTGGGCAACTCGTACTTGCCCTTCACGCCCGCCATACCCGCAGCAAGCATCACGGAAAACGCAAGATACGGATTACATGCTGGGTCGGGGCTGCGGAATTCCACCCGTGTCGCTTTCTCCTTTCCCGGCTTGTACATCGGGACTCGTACGAGCGTCGACCGGTTCCGCCGCGCCCAGGTAATATACGCCGGTGCTTCATAGCCCGGCACCAACCGTTTGTACGAATTGATCCACTGGTTGGTTATCGAGGTTATCTCCGGCGCATGGCGTAACAATCCCGCGATATAGCTCTTACTCATATCAGACAGTTGGTATTCCTCGTTCGGGTCGAAGAATGCGTTTCGCTCGCCTTTAAAGAGCGATTGATGCACATGCATGCCCGAACCATTCACCCCGAAGATTGGCTTTGGCATGAATGTGGCATAGCAGCCGTGCTGCTGCGCGATCTCCTTTACCACGATTCGATAGGTCATCACCTGATCTGCCATCGCCAGTGCATCGGTGTATCGGAGATCTATCTCGTGCTGCGAGGGCGCAACTTCGTGGTGGCCTGCTTCCACTTTGATGCCCATCGCGCCGAGCATGACGATCGTATCCCGTCGTATGTCGCTTCCTGCATCCAAAGTCATCAAGTCGAAATAGCCACCCTCATCCAGCACTTCCAGGCTCTTATCGTCCTCCAAGTAGAAATATTCAAGCTCCGGACCGACATAGAACGTGTACCCCTCGTTTTGCAATTGCGCCAAGTTCCGCTTCAATACATACCGTGGATCGCCCTCGTACGGACTGCCATCAGGCTGTAGAATATCGCAGAACATCCGCGCAACGACATCATCCGTCTTCTTCCATGGGATGAGCTGAAAGGTGCTGGGGTCTGGTTTTGCGAGCATGTCGCTCTCGTCAATCCGCGCGAATCCCTTTATCGACGAACCGTCAAAGCCCATACCCTCCGCAAACGCCGCTTCTAATTCACTTACTGAAATTGAAACACTCTTTAATCTGCCCAGGATATCGGTGAACCAAAGTCCGATGAACTTCACACCGTGCTTCTCTACCGCTTCAAATACGGTTTCCTTCTCGTCTACTTTTTCCCCCATAGATCTACGGACTATTATTAGCGCACGTTCTATTTAAATTAGAGGTACGATTCGCAGCTTTAACGTTATCCCGTACGTAAATAGAGTATCATCGATTTTGTCTTCTATTGCTATTCTGTTTAGATCGCCGTGCCGCATTCACACGACCCGTTACAACTGCTGCGCCTCTAACCTTCGTTCTATGGTATTTCGCCATTTCCGCATCGTGCTCATGACCGCACGGGCTTCTATCATGGTGAAGGGTATTATGCAGCGATCCTCTCTGAAGACGATCTCTCTGTATCGTGCTATTTCCCGTGCAAGATCATCGAAGCGGCCGTCTCTTCTCAGAAGCTCCGCCATCACCGTTAAGATCTCACCCATCAGCTCCACCCGAGAAAGCCCGGTCTCGATCAGCGATTCCACGGCTTCTTTTAAATCCCCCGGCAGCGGCGGGGCATCCACTATAAAAAACAGCTTCGCCCGCTTCTCGACGCTTAATACAAGGTCGTCCTGAACCAGCACGAAGGGCACTTGTATGGTGGAAGATAGACTATCCGTCATAGTAGTTATAACTAATACTTTGTTGCACGCACCTTTAAAAATACGCTAAAATCCTATTGCATCCATCAGCAACTTGATATGCTCGCCTATCTCGTGATATTTACGATGCCGTTGCGTGGGCCAGTACGAAGGAATCAACGCGACGTTATGCTTACCTGAAATCTCAACCTCTAACACGCTTCCTGCCACTTCGGATACGGTACCACGCAGGCCTACGGAATCGTGCACCTGCACGGCCCCCAGATCGCGCAGGCATGACAGCCCCTGAAGCGCTGTTCTTCCGAGCAGGCAAATACCGTCGGGCCTGATACAGGCTATCTCTCGTTTGAGGTGCTGTGCAGCACAGAGCTTTATAACTCGGCCACTTGGTGCTGTGTTGCATCCATCTCGCGCCGAGGGGCACTTCACCGTAGGTAGGAGAAAGAAGCCTGCGTCGACGAAATCCTTTATCGTACTGATCTCATAGCCCATGTCGCGTAAAATACCGAATAGCCGGTTTCGCAGTCGATCTTTCGAATTCTCATTGTAAAAGTAGAACAGGGTATTCAGCGGCGGCGCTTCGGAGATAAAGAGGAGCTTAACATTCTTCGGCTCTACCGTTGGCACGCGTACGTCAGGGCATTTGACGCCGGAAAGCCCCGCCGCTCTGCACTTCGTACATCGTTTTATGCTCTCTTGTAACTCCTTCCAGTTCATGGTCTCAGGCATTGATCGATTCTTCGTTCGCTCGCTCGTTTTCTACTCTATGTTAGTTCCATAAACTTTTTCATGGAGTTTTCAGTGTTTGCTGCTTTTAGCACAGGTTTCTTTTCTGCGAAGCTGCAAAACATCTCTGATCAAACGTTTCCTGAAGTTCGTGATAAACCGTTTCTTTAAAGTTTCAAAAAGAAACAGTGTGTATAGAGATGGAAATCGTCGTGTTGAGAGTGGGACACCGTTTGGAGCGCGATAAGCGGGTGACAACGCATGTCGGCTTAGTCGGACGCGCATTGGGCGCACGAGGCATGCTGCTCACCTCCGAGGACAAGGGCGTGGAGCGAAGTCTCAATAGCGTTACGAAACGCTGGGGCGGTGATTTCTTTGTTCAAACCGGTGTGAACTGGCGCGACGTGATGAAGACCTGGAAGCACGAAGGCGGAAAGGTATGTCATCTCACGATGTACGGTGAGAACCTTCCATACGTGATCACTGAGATACGCGCGGCTGCGGAAAAAGAGAAGGCGCGTATACTGGTGGTCGTCGGTGCGGAAAAGGTCCCTTATGAGGTTTACGAAGCTGCGGACTGGAACATAGCAGTGGGTAACCAGCCGCATTCGGAAATAGCCGCTTTGGCGCTGTTCCTTGATTACTTACAGCAAGGTAACGAACTTAAATCAGAATTCGAGCACGCTGAATTAGAAATAGTGCCAACGAGGAAAGGTAAAGAAGTGATTGCACGGGTAAATGGAGAATGAACGTTTGCTTGCTTGTAAATTGCACCATGCACTGCTAATCTGAAAAACAACAATTCTACGTCTCCGGAACTTGTTCCAGTGCATCACGGCATGCAGGCCGCAACATCGGCAGCATAACCAAACAAACCTTCGTCTCCGAGGAGAGGTTTCCTGCCGTAAGAATGGTAAAAAATCCGGGACCACATTCAACCGTGAGCGGGCGTGACTTTAGCGTCAAAGCCACCGCACAAGAAAAATTTAAATAACTGCGAGTCAATTTAATCAATTAATTAATCAGTATCAGGCGAGTGGCAATGTTAGAGCGATTGGACTCGATATACGAGAACGACAGCTTCGAAATAAAGGAGGAGCCGTTTTACTTACCGCAAGGTAATGAGATCGAACTGTTTGAAGCCGCGCATGAGAACAAACTACCCGTTATGCTGAAGGGGCCTACAGGCAGTGGTAAGACGAGATTGATTGAGTATATGGCCTGGAAGCTGGGTCGACCGCTCTATACAGTTGCCTGTCATGACGGGTTAAGCGGCAACGACTTAACGGGTCGGTATATCATCAAAGGTGACGAAGTCGAGTGGATTGATGGCCCGCTCCTTATGGCGATCAAGAATGGCGGAATCGTTTATTTGGACGAGATCGTGGAAGCGCGAAAGGACACCACGGTTGTCATTCACCCCTTGACCGATTACCGACGATATTTGCTGGTTGAGAAACTCGGGAAGATATTCTATGCTCCCGATGATTTCATGCTGGTCATCAGCTATAATCCCACGTACCAGAGCATTTTAAAAGAGTTGAAACCGAGCACGCGACAGCGGTTTGTCAGTATCAATTTCGGCTGGCCGAATGAGGACCTGGAAACGCAGATAGTGCAACAAGAGACGGGTATTGAAGAAGAGACCGCGAGAAGGCTGGTAAAAGCGGCGAATAAGATACGAAATCTCGTTCAACAAGGGCTCGAAGAAGGCGCTTCCACCCGGGAGCTTGTCTATGCTGGCACCTTGCTCAAGAGTGGCGTGCCCATGCGTGATGCGCTCCATTCAACCTTAATAGAGCCGTTAACGCACGATAGCGATCTAAAGAGGAGCATAGAAGAGATTCTCAAAAATTACTTTACTCTGTGATCGGTCGGTCGGTTAAATCATTGAGGGTTGTTCTGAAAATGGCGGGGAACTCAATCAAGAGGATCCGTGGAGAGCGAAGAATAAAGAACCTACTGAGGGATGATTACGAAGGTGCAGTGCTCGAGCGACTCGTGAGTGACCTGTATCCATTACTTGATAGCATTGGTCTTGATGGCCTGGAAGAGGTCGCGGGCCTTCGTAATCAGATCGCCAGGTATAGCGGGAAGACCGCTGTACGGGTGCTTGATGAGAGTCCAGAGCTCGTTGCGCGATTACTAACGTACGGTGATAAGAACCTGGTGATGGCGGTTTATGGGCTCTGTCGTCAGGTCGCCCGGGATACTATATTCGTCGCTGCCCGGTTGCTTGATGAGAGCCCGGATATCGTTGAACGATTGCTCATGCAGGGCGATAAAGAACGGGTGATGAGGGTTTACGGGCTTTGTTCCGAGATCGCCAAAGATAGCTGGCGAATTGGCGCTCGACTGTTAAGCATGAGCCCGGATCTCATTGATAGCGTTGGATATGAGACTTTGGAGAAAATTGCGGGCCTTTGCAGTCAGGTTGCACAGGATCATCCTGCAGTTGCCGCGCGGTTGCTTGAGCTGAGTCCGGAACTCCTTGCCAAAGTCGGGTACGAAGGTTTCGAAGAGGTTGCGGGTCTTGCTCGTCAGATCGCCTGGGAGCATCGTGAAGTTGCCGTTAGTTTGATCGAGATGAGTCCGGAACTCCTTGATCGTGTTGGGTATGAGAATCTGGAGAAGATCGCGGCACTGAGCAGCCGTGTTGCCGCGTATAGCTGGAAAACGGCCGCGCAACTGCTTGGAACGAGTCCGGAGCTTATTGATCGTGTGGGTTATGAATATCTAGAGCGCGTAGCGGATTTCAGCATTCAGGTCGCCCAGAAGGACAGTTTCGTTGCCGCGCGGTTGCTTGAGCTGAGTCCTCATCTTATCGATAGCGTCGGTTATGATTGCCTGGCGAAGATTGCGGATCTGAGCAGGCTGGTCAACGAGGATGATGGTTTTATTGCTGCCAAATTACTTGATGATAGCCCTGATCTGATTACGAGATTGCTACGGTACGGCGATGATAAGGAGTTAGTTACGGGTGTTTACGATCTCTGCTGCCAGGTTGCCGAGGATTATAATTGGAGAACGGCTGTTCGGTTACTGACTGAAAGTCCTGACCTCTTCAAGCGATTGCACGAATACGGCGATAAAGAGTTAGTGAAGGCCGTTTTCGGCCTTTGCACTCCGGTGGCTGGGTATAGTGGGATTACCGCGGTCAGTTTGCTTGAGGAGAGCCCAACCCTCATTGGCCAGGTAGGCATTGACGGTTTTGAGAAGGTCGCAGCCGAAGCTACTGAGCTGGCAACGCTGGGCGAAGGAAGAGCAACGTCGTTCGTGCGGGGCGAGTCGTCGGAATTCGCCGCGTTTATCGAGGCACATACGCAGGGGCTCGAACTGAGGAAAGTAAAGCCCATTCTGGCACATTATCTGAACGCGTTATTGGGCTACCGGATCGAGCTTGCGGAAGCTGAGGAGCCTTCAACCGACGGCATGCGGATCTTTCTGCCGGAACGGATTCAGGAGTTCAAGGAGGAGGGGAGAAACTTCACGCTGTATAAGGTTATGGCGACGCACGAAGAAGCCCATCTGGAATACGGCAGCTTCGATTTCGAGCTTATGAATGTTCCGGACGTTGCCGGAAGCATAAGAGCGAGATATGGTAGTGAGCGTGCACAACTGAATGGGACAAGCGAGCTGGAACAGTTTTATGAACTCTTTCCAGAGCCCGCGTTAGCAAAGGACCTCATCACCGTGCTCGAGGATTATCGGATTAATTCGCGGCTGCACGCGGAATACCCGGTTCTTGGCGAGCAGATAGCGGCTATGAACGCGCATATGGTTTCGAAACGGCCTTTGCTCGAGGATTTAGCTACGGATAAGCAACGAGCGGTAGAACTCATAGCACAGCGACTCATTGCAGGTAGAACGAAAGAGCACGTTCCAGAGCATTTAGAAGAAACACTTGAGCGCGCGCTCACGATAAGCCACAAGTTATCCGCTCCGCATGTCGATATCCACGAGACTGCACGAGTTGCTGCTGACGTCTATTTCCAGATAGATGACTCGTTTCAGGAGCCGTATCAGCCAGTACCCCCGTTTTCATCTCCGTTAGATCAATCGCACGTCGACCAGAACGTCGGCAATTTCGGCAGGACCGCGCGAAAGATACAGGAAAAATTAGACGGTCACGATAGCCAGAATGCGCCGGATAGCACCCAACCGCAGCCCTTAAAACAGTCGCAGCTGTCGACTGAGGAGCAGCGCGTTTCCGAGGATACCTTAAAAACGCTGCTACGAACGCTGTTCAAGGAGAAAGGAATCAAGCCCATAGAGGTCGAGTCGCGAATTGAGGCGCTCGAGCCGAGCGAAGTGAAGGTTTATTTGAGCGATCTGGAGACGGTAATTCGGGATGAGAACGGGCTTCAGCGCGAGCACGGTACCTTTCTGTATCACGAGTGGGGCAGTGACATTAGCGATTATCGCCCGAACTGGACGCGTGTGCGGGAACGGCGGTTGGAGGGTGGCTCGAATGCATTTTATCAGAGCACGTTTGGGAAGTACAAGGGCCTGATAAAGAGCATTCGACGCGAGTTCCAGATGCTGCGGCCTGAGGGTCTGGTGAAACTGCGGGAGCAATTTGACGGGAATGACATCGACCTCGATGCCGCGGTACAGTATTTCATTGATAAACGGCTGAGGCTCTCGCCGTCCGAGCGGAACTATATGCGAACGGAGAAGAGGTCGCGCGACATCGCCGTGGCGTTCCTCGTTGACGTGAGCGGGAGCACGGGCGGCGCGACGATCGCGTGTGAGAAAGAGGCGTTGATCGTGATGTCGGAAGCCCTGGAGGAACTGGGCGATGCGTTCGCCATCTACGGCTTCTCGGGCTATGGCCGCGATAACGTGTTCTTTTACACCATTAAGGACTTCGAGGACACGTACGATCGGCGGGTGCAAACCAAGATCTCGATCCTGACGAACGAGCAATCGACACGGATCGCGCCGGCGATCAGGCACACGACGACGAAGTTGAAAGGTCGAGAGGAGAATACGAAACTGATTATTCTGCTGAGCGATGGTAAGCCGCTCGATCACGATTATCACGGCGATTACGCGATCGAGGATACGCGCATGGCGTTGCGGGAAGCGCAGCGATACGGGATCAAGTCGTTCTGCATTACCGTGGATCGCGAAGCGGCGGCGTATCTGCCGCGCATGTACGCGAACAGCCGCTGGGTCGTGATCGATGACGTGCTGAAGCTGCCGAATAAGATCACGCGGATCTACAAGCTGTTTACGACGTGAGGGCTGGCATATTATACCCGGGGGCACAAGCTATAACTACCCTGATATGTAATAAGATAAAGGTAAGCTAAAAAGGCGGTAACCAGCTTGGTTGAGCAAGAGCATGCATGGACGATGGTAAAAAATATGAAGGGATTGGAAATCAAGGGGATAGGTGGTTCATCCAGAGGGATGTATATCCGCAATATTGCGGATATACCGGAGTTATACGCAATCACTGGCTTTGGCTTTGGTGAAGGCATATAGATTCCTCTTAACATAGTTATTATGAAAAAGATTTACATATTTTTTTATCTCGTTTTTCTCGAATTGAAGAGAATTGTTTTTGGAGTTAAGTATTTTGCCGAAGTTGATGTGACAGATAACTGTAACCTCAGGTGTAAACATTGCTATCATTTTTTTGGTAAAGACGATTTCAAAACAAAGGAATTGCCTCTTGAAGTCTGGAAAAAAAGATTCGACGAGCTTCACAAAAAAGGTGTAAGATTTATTCTTTTAGTTGGTGGAGAACCTGCGCTTAGGAATGATGTTCTTATGCTCGCAGATAAGATTTTTCCTTTCATTTATGTTACCACAAACGGGACAATAAAGATACCAAAAGAATTTAATCATCGATTGTTTGTTTCCTTGGATGGTACGCAGGAAAGAAACGATTCAATCAGAGGAAAAGGTGTTTTTTCAAAGGTAATGAAAAATTATTCGGGTGATAAACGTGTTGTTATCAATATGACAATAACAAAGGATAATTACAAAGAACTCGGAGATGTTGTCAAGATAGCAAAAGAAAATTATTTCCGTGGTGTTGTTTGCAATATTTATACCCCTACTATAGGTGAAAGAAATCACTTATTTATAGAAAAAGAAAAAAGAAAGCTAATCATTAATGAATTAAAACGAGTAAAATCAGAATATCCTAATCATTTTCTCTTGACTAAATCAATGATAAAATGGTATGAATTTCCAAATCATGTTGGATTTTGTCACTGGGGCGATGAAGTATTACATTTTGATGTTTCATGGAACAAAAGGAGGTGCTTTGCAAATGCGGACTGTTCCAATTGTGGGTGTCTCGCAGGTTCCGTTCAAAATCCTCTTAAATTGTTAAGATATCCACTAGTGGGTGTGAAATTGATATAATATGAAGAACGATAATAAATGCCTCAGCCAGCGACTACGGCACAAGCAAGCGTGCCTGCGTATAACAAGCGGTTATCAGGTTTCGCTCCACTTCTTAGAGTGTCGCTTCCCCCATATTTTGAGCAAACTCAAAACATCTGATAACCCAATGTTATCAGAGCTTGATCCACTCGTCTAGTTTAGCATAATCTCAACGATTCAGGATTGCTTCAACCTCGCGAATCATCATCCGGAGTTGAGGCCGGCGTATTTGGCACCAGAGGGGATCACGCGGATCTACAAGCTGTTTACGACGTGAGCACCGGAAGGATAGCTGAATAGGATCACTCCGCAGAGAAAATCGTCTATTTGGTGATGACAAATGCACGCACTATAAATAACCCTTTCTCTATACGTAGGAGATAGTGTCGTGTAAAAAAGGTGAGCTAAGGGATGAGCACGCCGAAGGTTTTCATCAGTTACAGTCATGATTCCCGGGGACATGCCGACCGGGCTCTGGCGTTAGCCGATCGTCTCCGGGAGGATGGCATTGACTGCATCCTTGACCAGTATGAAGAGTCACCGCCAGAGGGCTGGACCATGTGGATGGATCGGCACATCAAGAACGATGATTTTGTGCTGATGGTCTGCACTGAAAAGTACTATCGCCGCGTTATGGGAGAAGAAGCGCCGGGCGAAGGGCTGGGCGTGAAATGGGAAGGTAAATTGATCTATCAGCACATTTATCGTGCGGATTCGACCAACACTCGATTTATTCCAGTTTTGTTGGCTGCCGATCAGGTATCGTGTATCCCCACGCCCTTGCAGGATGCGACCTATTATCGTGGGGATACCGAAGCTGGTTATGAGACGCTGTACCAACGCCTTACCCACCAGCCTGCAACCATCAAACCTGAACTGGGTAAATTGCGTACACTGCCGCCACGAGAACGCAAACAGGATTTTTTCCAGCCCAAAATTATGCTCGCCAAACTCCCGACCACCGGCAAAAACCTCTTTGGTCGTGAAGACGAACTCAAGATGCTGGACGACGCCTGGATCGATCCTCACACGAATATCCTCAGCCTCGTCGCCTGGGGCGGTGTGGGCAAGACGGCGCTCGTGAACGAATGGCTGAACCAACTGGAACGAGACAATTACCGCGGCGCCGAGTGCGTTTATGGCTGGTCGTTTTACAGCCAGGGCACTCGGGAAGATAAACAGGCGTCTGCCGATACCTTCTTCGAGGATGCTCTGGCATGGTTCGGCTACGAGGGCGAACCGTTAAAATCCCCGTGGGAAAAAGGGAAAGAACTTGCGCAGTTAATCAAACAGCGCAGAGCACTCCTTGTCCTTGACGGGCTGGAGCCGCTGCAGTATCCGCCCGGAGAACAGGAAGGCGTCTTACGAGATCAAGGGTTACAGGCACTGCTCAAAGATTTGGCGCGATTTAATCCCGGGTTATGCGTAATCACCACGCGCTATGCGATAGCGGATCTTGAACTTTTTGTTGACAAATCGACCAAAAGAATCGTGCTCGAAAATCTTTCACCGCAAGCAGGTAGAGAGCTATTGCGGGAAGCAGGCGTGACAAAAGGAACGGATAAAGAATTGGAAAGCGCCTCCATAGAATACGGAGGACATACACTGGCGCTTACTTTACTGGGCAGATATATCGCTGTTCGGTTCGGCGGTGAAATACGAGAACGTGACAAGATTAAAAAACTGACGTACGAAAAAGATAAACAGGGCAAACATGCTCGAAATGTGATGCATTCCTATGAGATCTGGTTACAGGGAAAACCAGAACTCGACCTATTGTATATCATGGGTCTGTTTGATCGTCCCGTCCCGCAGGCAGCTATTGAAGCATTGAAAAAGAAACCCGTGATTAAAGGCTTGACCGCCAACTTGCAGCGGCTTTCGGATGAAGATTGGGATTTTACGCTCCAGCACTTGCGAGACCTGCGTCTACTTGCCGAAAAAGACGAACATCGTCCTGATATTGTGGACTGCCACCCGCTGATCCGTGAGCATTTTGGTGAAAAGCTGAAAGCTAAAAATCTAAAAGCCTGGCAGGAAGCGCATAGTCGACTGTACGACTATTACAAGAATGTGCCAGAGAAAGAATTGCCCGATACGCTGGAAGAGATGGAGCCGCTGTTTGCGGCAGTGGCGCATGGGTGTCAGGCGGGAAAACATCAAGAAACAGAAATTGAAGTGTTTTTTAATAGGATTAGAAGAAAAAATGAAGGATATACAGCACATAAACTTGGTGCTTTTGGTGCTGATTTAGCAGCCTTAGCAAATTTTTTTGAAACCCCTTGGAGTAAGCCAGCTTCCGAATTATCTGATGAAAAGAAAGCCGTTGTCCTGAGTTGGGCAGGCTTTTGTCTGCGGGCGTTAGGACGGCTGCGTGAGGCGGCGCAACCCATGCAGGCAGCTACTGAAATGGTAACCAAAAACAAAGATTGGGTAAATGCTGCATCTGGTGCAGGAACTATCAGCGAGCTCTATTTGACGATGGGTGACATGTCAAAGGCGGTAGAGTATGCCCGTCAGAGCGTGGACTTCGCCGATCGTAGCGGAGATTTGTTTCAAAGAAAAGGGGCAAGGATACGTCTCGCAAATTCATTTACTCATACGGGAGATTTATCAGATGCTTTGTCCGTGTTCTTAGAAGCAGAACAGTTGCATCGAAAAGATGAACCCAATTACCCGACTATGTATTCGATTGCGGGCTTTGAATTCTGCGATCTGCTGCTGAGCCAAGGGAAGTATCCTGAGTTGCTGGAGCGAGCGAAAAAGACGTTGGAATTGGTTACACAAGAACAGTGGCTTTTGGACATTGCGCTGGACAAACTCTCTTTGGGATGGGCGTATTTACTGGAAATGCTGCTAGAGGATCAGCGCCCTTCGATGTCGCTCAGGGCGAAAGACTACCTGAATGCAGCGGTGGCGGGCTTGCGGGAAGCCGGAATACAGGATCATCAACCTCGAGCCTTTTTAGCAAGAGCAACCTTGTATCGTGTCCAAAATGAAATTTCACTGGCGTGGGACGATCTGGATGAGGCACGGGAGATTGCGGAGCGGGGTGGAATGGAGCTGTGGCTGGCGGATTATCATCTGGAGGCGGGGCGGCTGTGCCTGGAAGACAGAGAAAGGAAGACGGAGGACGCAGCAGGGCATTTGGCTGATGCGAAACGATTGGTTGAGGAAACAGGCTATCACCGGCGTGATCCCGAGGCGCTCTTGCTGGAGGCGCAGGTTTGTTTCGCTACAGGAGATAAAGGACAAGCGCGGGAGTGGTTGGAGAAAGCGAAGAAACGGTTTAAAGAGATGGGGATTCGGCAGTGGGATTTTGAGGTGGCTGAGTTAGAAGAACAGTTGCACGGGTGAGTCAGGTGGAAAGTGAGGGAGCACGATGCAAAGGATTCCCTGGAGAAGTAAAATTCTCAATTCAGGATCATGTGATCGCGGAAATAAAAAAGAGAAAGGAGGGTGGGTTTAACTAACCTCCTCTTTTCACGATATATGCAATTGCGAGCAAGCCTGCGATTGCGAATGCTACTTCGAACCCGGGCGGTGTCGGTGTGGGCGTTGGTGTGCGATGCGATTGCTATTTATGGAGTGTTTATTTAACCCTTAGCCTGAGGTTCACCTGTTCCTCGAAGAAGCGGGAGAAAAGAGCTAACTTTTTTATCTTCGATAGTTATAGGCGTAAGAGGGAAAGGCGGACATGAAAGACAGCGAAGCGTTGAAGAGGTTAGAACTGAACGTAGAGGAGATAATAACGAAGGACGAATTCGTGGCGTTGTTGGGTTCAAAATCAGAGCGCCAGCCACGGGCGTACGTCGGTATTGAGCCGAGTGGCAACGTGCACATCGGGCATTTACCGTTCTTAAACACGTTGCGGGAGCTTCAACGTCTTGGCGTGCATATCATCGTGCTGCTCGCCGATCTGCATGCGTACCTGAATGAGAAGGGCAATTTCGAGCAGATTGGTGAGACTGCAGAGTACAACAAGCGCTGCTTTGCCGCCTCTGGCCTGACTGATGAGACGGAATTCGTTTATGGCTCTGATTATCAAATGGAAAAGGAATACACGATGAATGTCTTACGGCTGGCCACGATAACGACGGAGAAGCGAGCGCGACGGAGCATGGACGAGGTCTCGCGAAGCACGGAAGACCGGAAAGTCTCGCAAGCGATCTATCCACTGATGCAAGCGGTTGATATAGCTCATCTTGAGGTAGACATTGCCGTAGGCGGGATCGACCAACGGAAGATCCACATGCTTGCGCGGGAGAACCTTCCAAAGTTGGGGTTTAAAGCGCCTATTTGCATCCATACACCACTCTTAATCGGGTTAGACGGCGATAAGATGTCCTCATCCAAGCAGAATTTTATAGCCGTGGACGAGCCTGCGGAAAGTGTAAAAAAGAAGCTCGTGAGTGCGTTCTGTCCTCCTGAAATCGCAGAGGGCAATCCCGTGCTCCAGATCTATAAGCATGTGATATTTCCAAGCCCTGAGCTGAGTGGTGAGGTAACGATAGAGCGAAGCGAGAAATACGGCGGAAATGTCAGTTACGAGCGCTATGAAGAGCTCGAGCGCGATTATGTAGCGGGCACGTTACATCCCTCGGATTTGAAGGCAAATGCGATAAGATCGCTCAATGAGGTGCTGGAGCCTATTAGAAAGCTGAAGCAGTAGTGGTTATCCACGATTTTGCTAGGTAGAGCTGCTCTAAGCATTTTGCACGCAGAAAAAGCCTGCTATCGTTCAGCATAGCGGCCTCGGCGTTCGATTTCCACTGCTCGTTTGAGCACCTGCGCGGCCTGTGGGAACGTGCGCTTGTAGCCCTTTGTAAAAGCCGTTTTCAATTCCTCGTGCGATTCGTGCGTGCCCTGAAGGCTTTGGAAAAAGACGTGAACGTCAACGCCGCGTGCTTCGGTGTTCGATTCGATAAAGGCCAGCCCGAAATCGATGAAGTAGATGCGATCATCCCCGCCGACGATGATATTGGACGTGGTCAAATCGCCATGAATGATCCCGTTCTTGTGCAGAATGCCCACGAACTCGCCTATTCGCTCGCTTATAGGCTCCGTAATCACCTCTTTTGCGAGCACTCCGTCTATCCGCTCCATTACCAGTACGTACTCGTTAACGTCGAAGATGATAGGTGTGGGCACGCCTTTTCGCCTCGCTTCCGAAATGAGCTTCGCTTCGCTCTTCGTCCGTTCCTTCCGCAGTCGCGTGTCTAACTCGTTTACCCGATACTGCTTCTCTATTCTCCGCTTGTAGACGAGGTCGCCTTCGATCTCGACGATCGCTTCAGCGCACTGGAACCATTCCTTTTCCCTAGCAGCGTGAGCCTCACGTACAGTATTCATTGTTACCTGATCTCTTCTTGATTAAGAAAAAGTATGGCGGTGAGTGAACGCATTCGTAACAAAATCCGTGTATGCTGCTTCTAATCGTTAAATTAGCACTAGTTGTACGTGTGTGCCTACTTACTTGGCGTGAGGGTTCACATAAGACCGCACCTCTTAAATACGATCGCAGACAAACGTTACTGTACTGCCATGCTGCCATTCTCGAAGAGTGTCGGGCGGGAGAGGTTTATCAGAGAGCTGCTTCCTCTTATCGTGCTGTTTGTCTTGGCCTTTACAATACGCTTCATGGGTGGCGCGTGGGAGACTAAATGGGATAACGATGCGTACATGGCGCGTCAGGCTGAGCATATCTATTTGTTCGGACATCCGGCAGTTCCGGACCCGTTCAGCTCCGCGCCCTTATACCAGCCCGGTATGGCCTATCTCCTCGCGGTCATAGGTTGGCTCATCGATTGTATCCCCGTCGAATTCTCGCAGCCGAGCATGAGTATTGCCGAAGGATTGATGCCCCCCTTGCTCGGGGCGGCCACCGTGCTGGTTATATACTGGTTTGCAAAAAGCCTGTTTAACACGCCTGCGGGGATCATTGTGGGAGTGCTCGCTTCATTCTCTCATTTCCTGATTTACCGAACCATGAAGGGGTTTGTCTTCCACAACGCGCTTTCTCTTTTTCTCATCATTTTAACTGTGGTAGTTGCCTGGAAAGCGTTCAAAATGCTTGACAATACCGTTCCACGCAATACCATAGATCGATCGCGCTATATAGCTATGATCCTCGCTCCGGCAGTTCTTATCGGCCTTACGGGTTTCACGTGGGGCGGATATTTTATCCTGCATGCGATACTGATTTTTTACGGACTGCTTCTCACCGCTTTCATCGTGCTCAACCGCAATTCTCTAAATAGCGCTAAAAATTATCTGTTGAAGACATGGGTGTTTATCTGTTCTACGCTGCTTTTAGGCTCTCTGCTAGCGTTAATGCTTTATTCGGTACGTGGACCCTCGGAGCTACTAAGAGCGGCACAGATGCTGCGATTTGCCGAAGGGCCGCTGGTCTATAAATTCACGGCTGACCTCCAAGCGCCACGACTTAGCAGCTTTGACGCTCTTTTCGGATCTTTCCTGATGGTTGGAATTGCTCTGACCGCAGTTGGAGCATATGGTCTTTACAAACGCGATGAAAAGAGCGGTATATATCTCATTGCCGCACCGCTCGTGACCATGGTTCCAGCAGTAAGAGCCCACCATTTCATAGATATATTCTCACTGTTTGTGTACATAACCCTCGGCATCGGTGCCTCGTTCATCGTGGAAAGAGCGAAAAAGAACGAGCAAAAAGTAGCATGGAAAAAGCCGGTGGCGGTAGCTGTTCTCATAATCTTAGGCATCGCCTTCGTCAATCCACTTATTGGTTCTTTACAGAATGAGGTGCAGTATTCCTATACTATTAAACCCGAATGGAAACAGGCATTCTTGTACATCAGAAATAATACGGACCAGGATTCACTGTTCATCAACTGGTGGGACTATGGCAACTCACTGGCGTATTACGCGCAACGGCGGTCGGTAATCGACCAGATGTACTTCCCCGACGATGAGGTAACGGCGGTCTCATCGATCATCATGGCAACGGACTCTGAGGAAGGATTGCAGATAGCTCGAACGCTCAAACAGCAACACAATAGCTCAGAAGTATATCTGATGCTTTTTCTCAATGATGCGTTTATAGCTCCCGTAATAGGTTATGCTGCGGGGTACAAGCAAACATCTTTTAATGAGTCTATCGTGATGATTCTCGATGAGCATGGGCGATTGGTTGGGATGAATGATCTCACCAATCAAACTATTTACTACCGACTTTGGACTAACCAGTCTATTGCGGGATACACGCCGGTCTATGTGAGCAACGAGGTAAAAATATACCGGTTAAATGTATAAGTCAACTTAGATTGTTATCGTCTAACCGGGCTTAAATCCCTCAATCTGATTTTCAAAGTCCTCTAAAGACGGTGGAGCAATAGTGCAGGTAACCCCTGATGAATGGGAAAGAGCTAGGCATTTCATCGGCTCGGACAACATCAAAGTCGGTGATGAATATTATGAGATCAGGTTTATGCTTGCATAAAATAAAATGGGCTAATGTTCGCACTAAATCTGCCCATACGGCATTTGAAATCTTCCGATAGGCAATTACGGGCTTCAAAGACCTTCATTCCTCATACTCACTGCTCACCACCTTCTTGATGTGCTCGGCGGTTTTCTCGCCCACGTGCTCCACGTCCATCAAATCCTCCTTCGATGCCGTTACAACGTTTTCAGCCGTTTTAAAGTGTCTTAACAGGTTCCGGGTGGTTACGATACCGATATTCGATAATGCAGAGATGAAATATTCCTGCTGCTCTTTCAGCGATGCCGCCGGCTTCTTACCGTGCGGATTGATCTCCGTTTTGCTCGGCTGCTGCTCCCGCTTCGCAATGATATAGAGTAACGATGCAGTGTCCGCTTCGTCCCTGGTCTGGATTATGGGCACGCTGAGGTCAAGAGCGATGGTTGCCATTACCGCCCGGACCACATTGGGATGTATGTTCCGCTGCCCGTAGAGTGATTCGCCCTCGATGACGAGCACGGGCTTCTCATACTCCTTCCGCATACGAAGAACTTGCTCCAGCAGATTTCTGCGTTTATTGATCAAGGAATCTAAGAAATCGGTCGTGGTTTTGCGCTCGATACAAACCTTATCCGAAACGACGTAGTCGCCAATCCCTAAATTCCGTAATTTCAGGTCCATGCCCGCTTTCTCAAGGAACCGTGCCACGCCCGATTTCGTCTCCCGTGGATCCACGAAGATGGTTAAGTTCAATCCGTTTTCGAAGTCGGTTATCCGTCTTTGCTCCTCATGTTCCTTACCGCGCGGCTTGGCTGCCAATTCAGCTTCATTTACCGCTTCTTCGCGCTCTTCGCCGGCGTATTCGTTATCCGTCCTCGGCGCGCCCATCTCGCTTATCCGCTGCCGCATCGCGCGTTCCTTGCTCCTGCTGAGCCAGTAATACGCTTCGTCCTTCGTACCTTTCGCGATGAGAACGATAACCTTGCCCACTTTTCGGCGCGCAGTCCGTCCTTTCCGCTGTATGCTCCGTATCGCGGAGGGAATGGGCTCGTAGAAGAGCACGAGATCGGTAGCTGGAATATCAAGCCCCTCTTCAGCCACCGAAGTAGCAACCAAAACGTTGTAAACACCTTCTTTGAACTGATCTATTATCTCTACCTGCTCCTTTTGTTTCAAGCCCTTATCAGCATCCTTTGATGCCTGGCCAATGAACTTAACCGCCCGTATCCCGGCCATTTCCGCGTTCATGCC
This sequence comes from Methanomicrobia archaeon, assembly GCA_016930255.1. NCBI lineage: Archaea > Methanobacteriati > Methanobacteriota > Methanomicrobia > Methanomicrobia archaeon. The sequence continues at coordinate 57,473 of JAFGHB010000025.1, forward strand.
GTGCAACGCCGAAACGATCATCTCTGCGGTATCCCGGTAGTTCGTGAACACAATGATTCGCGTATCAGGGTTCTCGCGTATCTCCTGCTGCAGTATCTCGATCAACGCGTTCAGTTTGGGATGCTCGCCCTCGTATGAGGCTATTGCACGCACGGCCTCCACGAACTTCTCGTCCTTCAGCAACCGTTTGGCCGCTTTGCTGCCCTCCTTTGAGATCGCTTCGGCACGCAAGCGCTCGAAATACCGTTTCACCGCGAAAATACCCTGCGTCTCTATCAAGTCGATCGCATGCTTTATCTTCAATACCTCCGCTTGGAGTGAGAGTGCTTTGTAAAGGTCCGCGTGCTTCTGAGTCGCTAATTGCGCCACGATTATCTGCCGTAACGCCAGGATCTCCGTTTTTGAGATCTCCTTGCCCTTCTTCTTCCTTATAAAGCCGAGCTTCCGTAATTCCTCTATCCGTTCCGCTAATACCTCGTCTAATACGCGTTTCTGACTCCGTATTTCAACAGGAACGTCTATACCGCGCCATTCAAACCCCTTCTTGAAGATGAACGGCGCCACGTCGTGGTCATATTCCGTCCGGCTTTCTACACGCTCCACACCCAGCACCGTGCAGATCTCCTGGATCTTCTCCCTATCACTACCCGGAGAGGCGGTCATACCCAATACCAACGGCGCTTTCGCCTGTTCCGCATACTTCTCCGCGATGTACACGTACGAGTAATTGCCTACCGCACGATGGCATTCGTCGAAGATAATGAGAGCAACATCGCTGAGCGTAATCCGGTTGCTCAACAGATCGTTCTCTATTATTTGCGGTGTGGAGACCATTATCTGAGCCTCGTCCCACAGCTTGCCGCGCTTATCTGCCAGGATAGAGCCGGTGAACGTTTGAATACGTGATTCATCGACGTTCAAGACTTTTTTCAGAAATGCCGAGTGCTGCTCGACCAGCGGTCTGGTAGGCGCCAAAAAGAGGATCTTTCCGATCGCCAGTCGATTAACCAGAACCAGAAGTGCTATAGTGGTCTTACCCAGGCCCGTAGGCAAAACGACCATTAACGAGTTCTTCGTGGCCTCCTTTGCTATATCCAGTTGATACTTTCGCCGCTCTACCACGCCAGCTTTCAAAAGCGGGTGCAATATGAATTTTGATGCGGTCGTGGAGGCAGGATTGTGCATAAAAGAAAATATAGAGTGAGGAGCATAAATAATTACGTTCGCCCGTATGGTAGAACCGGAACTCGGGCTTCACGTCCTCTTCACAATTATCGTCAGATTCGAGTTCTTTTCTACCAGCTTCTCGTAGTCGCCCTTTATATACGGCGTTATCAGCTCCAAATCGCCTATCCGTGGAATTATCTCAGCAACCAGCTCGCCGTCGTCGAACACTCGTACCACGCCGTCGCTCTCTGAAACTACTACTGCTACGGCGTCGGTTTCTTTAGAAATAGAAGCAGCCGCCATGTGTCGGGTGCCCAAGCCCATAGGGGGGTCTACATGACGAGCAATCGTTTCTATGTAGCGTGCTGCGGAAAGCGCGTAGCCATCGCCACTGATAATAAACGCGCCGTCCATTCTCGCCAATTCTTTCAACGTTCCCTGGACGTTCGCGTCACGTATGTTCTTTGCTTCCTTGGGGTAATTCTCAAGCGGGTCCAGGATCAATGGCTTTGACCGCTTTAGCACTCTCGCCTCGTCACCGACCACAAATAATGCGCCGAGACGCGATCCCTCGGCGATTCCCACGGCTATTTCGAGCACCGTCTCGAGCACTTCAGGATCGCAATTCCGCTCCGCCCTGCAGATTCTCCGTAGCATTTTTATCTCCGCAGCTTTATGACTAATTGTTCTTCGCGCTTTATAAAATGAGACCGTGGACGAGGGGATAATCATGAATCAAGGGCACGAATCAGAGCGATCTTATTTTGGTGACGCTTTTCTTTCCCGGAAAGGGGTTGTAAGAACGTACTCACCGTCGCACATCACCGGCTTCTTTGCCATTCACGAGGATAGAAATCCGTTGCATAAAGGGTCTCTTGGCTGTGGCATCGTGTTAGAATCTGGCTGCGTCACCGAGGTCGCGCTCAGTCCGAATCGTCGGGTGAAGGCACGGGTAAGAATAGATGGGAAAGAGGAAGACGCGCATACCACCCGGTACGTTATCGAGCGGCTGGCAGGCGAGTCGGAGGTCAGTGTAGCAACGGATTTCGAAGTGCCGGTCGGCTGCGGATTCGGTGCAAGTGCTGCTGGTGCGCTCAGTACCGCTCTTGCCTTAAACGAGCTTTTAGCGCTGGGTATGACGCTCAACGAGGTGGCACAGATAGCCCACTGCGCGGAGGTGGAGAACAGCACGGGCCTGGGTGACGTCATTGCGGAGACGTACGGTGGGGTCGTAATCCGAACGAGGCCGGGTGCTCCGGGAATAGGCGTGGTGGATCGGATACCGCATAGAAACGAGAGGATAAGCTACGTAGTGCTGGGTACGAAACTGACGAAATCGGTATTAGTGGATGGCGGTGCGGAACTGAAACGGCGAATCAGCGATGCGGGTAGGGAAGCGCTGAAAGCGTTGACACAGAAGCCTACGTTAGAAACGTTCATGCGCGTATCACGGGAATTCTCGTTACGAATCGGATTGATCAGCGACACCTGCAAGGATGCGATCGAGGCAGTGGCTGCCGAGGGCAAGGTCGCCAGTGTGGCAATGTTAGGCGAGACAGTTTTTGTCATCGGCGAGAGCGAAGCGTTATGGGAGTTCGGCGACGTGAAAGCGAGTAGAATAGCCGATACCGGAGTGCGAATTATTTAGGCAGCAGCACCCCTGGCTGAACAGTTTGAAGGGTTATTCCAAGCACGTTTCCTTTCTCACGGCCGCTACGTTGCCCTCGTCATCCAACTCGATTTCCACCAGAATTCTATCGACTTTGCACGTCTTAGGATTCCAGGTCCGTCCGCACACACCGCATTCAACGTCGCTGCCAAGTTCCAGGGCGTACCAGCTCGCATCGGCGTAGGGTGCGCCGCAATGTGGGCAAATGCTGACCGTCACATCCAGATAAGCCTTCTTTGTTTTAGACAGTGGACACATATTCTTTATCTTCTTGTTAAGTAAACTTTGAAACTACCCGGTATAAAGTGATGCTGGTATGGCTTTGATCCCTCTATGATACCTTTTAGTGTTGAACC
>JAFGHB010000026.1 GCA_016930255.1 Methanomicrobia archaeon
ATGGTTCAACACTAAAAGGTATCATAGAGGGATCAAAGCCATACCAGCATCACTTTATACCGGGTAGTTTCAAAGTTTACTTAACAGGTTTTTAGCGACCCCTGAACGATGAAGAAGAAGGAACTGGAGATTATGCTGGAACGTGTGGATGACGTACCGACGCCGGATGCGGAGAGCGAGCAGTACGCAACGCCCGCTACGGTCGCTGCTGAATTGCTCCATTTCGCGTTCATGAACGGCGATATAGAAGGTCGGACGGTTTACGATCTCGGCTGTGGTAACGGTATCCTGGGAATCGGCGCGAAGGTACTGGGTGCTCACGCAGTAATCGGGATAGACCGCGATGAAAAGGCACTCGAAGTTGCGCTTCAGAATTGTAAGAAACTGGGCGTGGAGGTGGAATTCATGAAGTGCGACGTGCGAGCAGTAGAAGGTGAAGGTGATACCGTCGTGATGAATCCGCCATTCGGCGCACAGCGGCAGAACAGGCATGCGGATCGTGTATTTTTGGAGAAAGCGTTGGCGATCGCACCCGTTGTTTATTCTATCCTTAACGCGGGCAGTGAACCGTTTGTGAGAAGCATCCTTCCTTCGGTGACGATTCAGCGTTTCCCGGTCGCATTCCCGTTAAAAAGACGGTTCTGGTTCCACAAGAAGGATAGAAAGGTTATACAGGCAGATATATACCGGATAGAACGGACGTGAAGGTACGGGTCAGGTACCAAATCACGACTCAAGCGTCCTTTGGCTGCATTTACTCAATATTCTCCAATTGATATCGCCCACGGTATCCGCTGCTGGCGACTTGAGCGAGCTTGATAAAGCATAACTGAAGAACACGCGCATCTCTCTTCACGTAGAACCCTTTTTCGTTCGCTACTATCAGTAAAGATTCGCTCCGACCCTCGTAGCCGGTGTCCCAGAATCCCGTTTCAAGGGTAACCCCGCAGCGTAAAAGGGTTGTTCTCGGCGCTCCGATCGCCATTATATCCTTTGGTAAATGGACAATCTCGTTGTAAAGTACCTTGTACGCGCCGGGTGATAAGAATACCTGATCATCGTCGAAATCGAGTCGCTCGGTCTCCGAAAGCTTCCGGTCCTTGTTACTGAAATCCACGCAGCCAGCACTTACGACCTTCTCCACATGCCGAACCGTCAAGTCCACGCCGTTCGGCTGCAACTGCGTGTTCAAATCAATAACGTTCTCGATCAAGGGGGGTTCTGTTTGCAAAAGCGTTTTAATCTGGCTCTGTGAAAGCACTGCGCCCGGTGGCAACTCCGAAAGACCTTTTTCCATTCTATTCTACACACGCTCCTTCTACATCCTTACTTATTTACTTTACGGCCTCACTCACGCACGCACCCACGCATGCCTCGCCTCAGGCAGCTACGGTCTAAAGTACCTTTTTATCTCTGCCGCATAAATCTTATTTACTTAGTTAACCGATCAGCTATCTCCTGACCACCGTGCTAAAACGTAATTAACGGGATAAAGCGAATGGACGAGGATGACGTTGCACGAAGTGCGCAATTGGCTTTGCTCCTGGAAGTATCGGCGTATCCCAAGCCCGGTAACGTTGACCGCACGCACGATTTCATCGATACGAGCTACGAGCATTTCCTTGCCTCTTCGGTTGCCGTGTATCCCGTCTTGAGAGCAGCAGCGGTGCGAGGCCGAACGGACCGAACGGGCGTTGGGGACTTGGTAAGGGCTGGCGTAGCGGAGAGCACGGGATGGCAACGCGGCGGGAACACCCATTTCGGCGCACTTCTCCTGCTGGTGCCGTTAGCAATGGCTGCCGGGGCGTGCGAACGCTTCGAGCCGGAGGCGCTAAAGCACGAAGCCGCGGCAATCATGCGGAATACCACCACGGACGATGCTATAGCGGTCTACCAGGCATTTCCGAAGGCCAAGGTGAAGGTGCGAACAGACGTGCCGGAATTTGACGTGACGGACGAGTCCTCAATCGCAGCAATCAAAAAGCAGCAGCTCACGCTTTATGAGCTCCTATCCATCTCGGCCTCCTACGACTTGATTTCACGGGAGCTGGTGGGTGGATTCGAGCTGACCTTCAAGTATGCCGCGCTAATCGCGGATTTCGCCAAGACTGAATCGATCAATGATGCAATAACGCATGCGGATCTCCATCTGCTCGCGGAAGAGGAGGACACATTTATCACGCTGAAGTTCGGTGCCGAAAGGAGCAGATACGTGAGAGCGCGCGCTCAACAGATTGTATCGCAGGGCTACAAACGAGCGGAGATCGAGACATTCGACAATGAGCTGGTAAGAGAACGGCTCAACCCAGGCTCTACCGCAGATATCATCGCTGCAGCGTTATTCATCAGCATATTCGGCGGATTGCGGGTTTGATAACTGGTACCGAGCGTTTTTGAGCTCTTAGCGTGTTTTTGGACCATTTCATCCCTAATCGCTTCTGTTTTTTTTAAAACTCCTATGCATGAGGTTGATAGACAACGTATTGAGCACCAGAAAAGTTTTAAGGCCCATCAGCCCCAGTTATTTATTACTGAACTGAGCTGGCCCGTTAGTTAGAACCGCATCAGCTACCGTTTGTTTGGGCCCAGATCCTCCTCTCCTGCTCCACGGAAGAGAGAGAGATAGAAAGATAGATAGATGGATGGATGGATCGATCAATCAAATAAATGGACGAAATAAGCGAAGAATTCTGGAAACTCGTACATGAAGAAAATCTCTCCCCTGCGGAAGCGGCGAAGCAGCTGCGAGAGAAGTATTCCTTGGAAAAGCTGAAGTTACCGGATGAATGGATACCTGATGGGGGCGGATAGGCAAAGCGAAGATGTTGCGTTTATAGAGGGGATGCTCGTGTCATTTATCTGGCCATACGCAGTAAAAATCGAGTGCCACAGTCTCAGCACTGCACGCTAAGCAAGTTCCGTTCGTGTGCAGTCCAAACTTTTTCTGCTTTCCCTGATAGTATATACCAGTAAACGCACTTCATGCGATAAGAGATAGACGAAATGAACGCATTTTCGCTGCTCAACGCGGAGATACAAGAGATACTGGGCGCTAGTTTCTCGGTACCCACGGAGCCACAGGAACTGAGCATCCCCCGTATCCTGAAGGAGGAGGACGTGCTACTGATAGCGCCGACGGGCTCGGGCAAGACTGAAGCGGCGGTATTACCCGTTCTGCACAGGATACTCGATTTGAAGCAGCATGATCGTAATGCTAAGGGCTTTTACGCACTTTACATAACGCCGTTACGCGCTTTGAACCGGGACATGCTTTTGCGGTTAGAGCGCTGGGGCGAGAAGCTCGATATTCGCATAGAGGTGCGACACGGCGATACCGGTACGTACGCACGGAGAAGGCAAGCGATAGCACCGCCCGATGTGCTGATTACGACGCCGGAGACGATCCAGGCGATGATCCCTGGTTCGCGCCTGCGTGAGAATTTGAAGACTGTAAAGTACGTTATAGTGGACGAAGTGCACGAATTAGCGAATTCGAAACGAGGTGCGCAGCTTGCCGTGGCGTTAGAACGCGTGTCGGAACTCGCAGGCGATTTCCAACGGATCTGTCTCTCAGCAACGGTCGGCAACCCGGAAGAGGTGGCGAGGTACTTCGCGGGTCGCAGGTCGATGCAGGTGGTGAACACGGTCTCCACGAAGGCCGTGGATATAGAAGTCCTGAGCCCGAAGCGAACGAAAGAAGACGTTACTGCCGCACGCGGGTTGGCTGTCGATCCCGAGGTATTAGCGCACGTACGCACCATCAGGGAGATCGTAAACGAGGAAGGTAACGAATCGACCTTGATCTTTGTTAATACGCGACGCGCGGCGGAGATGCTCGGGTCGATTTTGAACAGGTACGAACGTGGGTTGATCGGTGTGCATCACGGCTCGCTCTCGAAGGAGATGCGAATAGAGGCGGAGGATGCTCTTAAGAGCGGCGCTATAAAGGGACTTATATGTACGAGCTCGATGGAACTCGGGATTGATATCGGCTCGATCGATATGGTGGTCCAGTACGCGTCGCCGCGTGAAGTGACGCGGTTGGTGCAGCGTGTGGGGCGCGCTTCGCATTCGTTCCAGAAGACGTCACGGGGCAAGATCATTGCACTGACGCCGGATGACGTTGCGGAATCGGTAGTAATAGCGCAGCGTGCGAAAGAAGGCAAAATAGAGCCAATAAAACTGAAGGTGGCGTCTTTAGACGTATTATCAAACCAGATCTGCGGTGTGCTGCTGGACACGGGTGTGATTACTATCGATAAACTTTATGCTCTGCTACAGCGTGCGTATCCGTTCAGGAAACTCTCGCCTGAGGCTTTGATACTGGTAATCGAGCAGTTGCAGGCCGAGGGCTTGTTGAAACGGGAGGGTACGCGGCTGTGGCGCGGCAAAAGCACCCGGAGCTATTATTACGAGAACCTCTCGATGATACCGAACGAACGGAAAGTTGAAGTTTACGATATCGTAACGGGAAAGCTGATCTGCATGCTGGACGAGCGGTTCGTACTGAATTTCGCGGAGCCCGGTGCGTTATTCGTGGCGAAGGGCGATACCTGGCGGGTCGTTGATACCGTTCTGGAAGAAGAAGGCGATGGTGGCGGCGCAAAACTCAAAGTGGAGCCGGGCGTGAAACGCGAGGGCGAGATCCCGAACTGGGAAGGCGAGGAGATACCCGTGCCGTTCGCCATCGCGCAAGACGTAGGCCGGTTGAGGACGCGTATCGCCGATTTCCTTTCGACTAACGGCAGCGGTAACGTTGTCGATTTGAAGCAGGAGTTAGAGCAGGAGTACGGCGTGAAAGCCGAATGCTTCGAGACGCTCATCGCGCTGATAGCGACGCAATTAGAGAAGAGCTATCAGGTGCCGACATCTGATGACCTCGTCGTGGAGTTCGCGGATGGCGGTCGCGAAGTGGTGTTCAACACGTGCTTCGGGCATCTGGTGAACGAGACCTTTGGCCGGTTACTTATAACGCTGCTCGGCGCGCGACTCGGTATGGACATTTCGATGGAGATCGATCCGTACCGGATAAAATTGAAATCCGGCAAGACGATGACCAGAGATACCGTGCAGCAGACGTTACAGGCGATCGAGCCGGAATATGTCAGAGCGCTACTGGAGAAGACTTTGAAGAATTCGTTCCTGTTCAAGTGGGAGCTGTTGAATGTAGCGAAACGATTCGGTGCGCTGCGGAAGAACTTCGATCGGAAACAGATTTCCGCGGATAAGCTTATAAAACTCTTTTCGGAGACGCCAATCTACGGCGAGACGGTGCATGAGATCTTCACCGATAAGCTGGACGTCGAGCGTACGATAGATGTTGTCAAGCGTATGAAAGCGGGCGAGCTCAACGTCCGGTTCTCGTCGCACGGGTTGAGTCCTATTGGCGCTTCGGGCTATATGGGCTGGCGCGATCTGCTGGCAACGGAACGTGACGAGAGCTTGATCATCGAAGCGTTACGGAACAGGATACTGAATGATCGTGTGATTTTGTTCTGCGTGAACTGCAAACGCTGGGAATCACGCAGACGCGTGAAGACCGTTATCGAACTCGGTGCGGAATCGCTCATCTGCCCGGTCTGCAATTCTCGGCTGATCGCCGCGTTGAAGCCGTGGGAGACAGACGACATCAAGCTGGTGAAACAGACCTCGCGTACTCATCAGACACCTGCAGAGAAAGGGACTGAAAAAGAGCGTGTGATGCGCGTGTACCGGAACGCGAATCTGGTACTGTCACACGGTGTCCATGCAGTGATTGCACTTGCAGCACGCGGTGTGGGGCCAGAGACGGCTTCGAGGATAATGAGGCGGTTTAACCCGTCGTTACAGGCAACGGAGACCGAGGAGGAGCACGAGTTCTACCGTAAAATATTGGACGAAGAGCGGAAATACGCACGGACACGACGGTTCTGGGAGTAAGGGGCGGAGTCCTTTCATCGATCAAATTTTCTTTCATTTCAACAAACAAAGAAACTCAGATGTTTTGGCACACACCTTTTTAGAGGGGCGATTTGGATCGTACCTTTTTATTATTATAAGGACATATTTATCTTTATAATGGCCCCAGATCCTTGTTGGCTGCCTTCAGCGATAATGCAAACGACTGCTGCATTACTTGGCATTTATGCAGTTATTTACGTCTTAGCAGTAGAGAGAATCCCCTATGGTAGAGTTGTGGATAAAAAATTTAGGTTAGCAGATTCGAATCAATATGGTACCACGTATGGGGAGTTACTGTATCTTTCGTTTTTATTTCTAATTGCGATGTGCAGTTTGACTATACTATTCAATTCACTCTGGCTTGATTCTTTATCAACAAATATAATTATCAAGCAAAATTTACCTTATATAGGTGTTATTGCATATATCCTTTTTGTGCTGACCGTGTCGTATATTGCTACTTACTCCATGGCAATAACAACCTGGTTATCTTCAAAACACTGACATATTTCTTTTGAAAATGCCACAATTTTTCTCAGGCGACAATTTTTAGAATTGTTTGCAATGTAGAATATGGTCATAATCCTTAGACGATTATAACCTCTGCACAAGCTCCAACGGCTCTAATGTCTAAAACCATCGACGTGGTTCTGAAATGGTGGAGTGCCTCACTGCGTTGATCATAGCGGCTGTAAATGCGTTTTACCCGAGCCGCAAACGGGGCAGCCCCAATCCTCCGAAAAGTCTTCCGGCTTCGTTCCCGGGTTGATACTGCTATCAGGATCACCGTTCACGTCATCGTATTCATACACATTGCACACATTACATCGGTATCGCGTCATGTTTCCCCCCTCTACATCCTCTCTTTTTCTCGTTCTCATAAATAGCTTATCATTTTGTTAAGTAAACTTTGAAACTACCCGGTATAAAGTGATGCTGGTATGGCTTTGATCCCTCTATGATACCTTTTAGTGTTGAACC
>JAFGHB010000027.1 GCA_016930255.1 Methanomicrobia archaeon
GGTTCAACACTAAAAGGTATCATAGAGGGATCAAAGCCATACCAGCATCACTTTATACCGGGTAGTTTCAAAGTTTACTTAACAAAACATCAACCTTTATATATGTCCCCCCCTATTTATGAGATATATCTCAAAATTGACGTGGTCACGAAGAAAAGAAGATGGGTGGAGACATAATATTTTCGTTACGGAAGCTCGCGTTGTTAGGTGCGATCGAACAGCCGATTAAATTGTCCTCCGGGCATTTCGCCGAGGGCATTGGAGCGAGCGTACAAACTGCCGCGAGGCGACTGCAAGAGCTTGAAAGAGAAAATCTCGTGCACCGGAGAATAATCGCGGATGGCCAGTGGATAATGCTGACCACGAAGGGCGTAGAGTTCTTAAAGAAGGAATGTTACGAATATCAGGAGCTCTTTTTTTCCACACCGAAGATCGAGGTTGAAATCGCAGGACGGTTGGTAACCGGCCTGGGCGAGGGCGGCTATTACACGACGCTTAATGGATATAAAAAGCAATTCGAGGCTAAATTGGGCTTCATTCCATTCCCCGGCACCCTGAATCTCAGCCTTGACCTGCTCTGTATCGTAGCACGGAAGAAGCTTGATGGACGCAAAGGGATAAATATAGAACCGTTCGAATCCGAGAACCGGACCTTTGGCGGCGGCAAATGTTTCCCTTGTAAGATCTTGAATGAGCGAGCGGAAGGAATAAAAAGCGCGGTTATCATCCCCGATCGTACACACTATCCTGAAGATATTCTGGAGATTATTTCACCGGTTTACTTACGCGGCGAGCTTGATCTTAAGAACGGGGACGAGGTACGAACTCGAGTGGCGATATAAAGAACGATGAGCACGAACAACATCCCGGAATCGGTAAAGAAGGGTATAGCATACGTACAAGAGGGAAAACTCGTGTTGATCTACGATGCGGAAGATAGAGAAGGCGAGACGGACTTTGTCGTACCTGCTTCCTTTGTGACGCCCCGGACGGTCGCGTATTTCAGGAACGAGGCTGGCGGGCTTATATGCGTTGCCATCCCTTCTACTGCTGCTGATAAACTCGGCCTTCCACTGATGAGTGATATTCTGAAGAACATGAATGATAACTACTCGTATCTCAGGAAGGTAGTAGAGGGAAAAGGCGACCTTCAGTACGATAAACGCTCTTCCTTCTCCCTCTGGGTGAACCATCGTGATACGTTCACCGGCATAACCGATAGGGACAGGGCTTTGACCATAAAGAAGATAGGAGAAGCAGTGGAGAGAGTAGCGAACGGTGGTGACCGCTCGTGCGATTTTTACACGGAATTCCGAGCGCCAGGGCATGTCGCATTACTCAGAGCTGCGGATGGCCTGCTCGATGAAAGGCAAGGCCAGACAGAGCTTTCCGTGGCGTTGGCTCTGCTTGCAGGCATCCCTCCAGCTATGTTGATTTGCGAGATGTTAGATACCAAATCAGGGAGAGCGCTCTCCAAGACGGATGCAAAGGCTTTCGCATCCAAACGAGGCATGATCTTTATGGAGGGGAAGGAGATAGTAGAAGCGTTTCATTCGCTTTCATCTTACTAATCCAAATCACACCGCTCGTCAGCGGTCATCATCTTCTCTTCAGGGGTTGCCAGATTAAGGCAACATTGCCTTTGTGTGATAATTCTGAGTACTATTAACACAGAGCACATTGACAATAAGGCCTTTTTATTACTGCTGAGAGAATACATATCCTAAAACCCAAATTCAGAAATGGCGCTGCCTTCCATTACCGAGAAGCATGGTTTTTTCTGCGTGGTGGCTGGCTATTTATAGCCGATGAAATTGCTCTTCGCCGCCATTGATGCGAGTTCGGATCCTAACACAAAAATAGCCTGCTTGTGCTCGTCCTTGCTACGGTGTACTTGAAACGGCGAGATCGCAAGCTCGTTATATTTCTTGAAATCGCAATCCAAACCGTGCTCCTCACAATACTTCTTCATCTGAGCCAGTAACATATGGAGATGTACCAACTCCTCTTTCTTCATGATACTCCTTTGCTTTTTTGTAGTATATAAATACTATGGCTCACAAAAGATTACCTGCACTATAGTACGGATGCCGCTGTGGCTTAGAGGTAGAGCAGCTGATTCGTAATCAGCAGGTCGTGGGTTCAAATCCCACCAGCGGCTTTCACTAACAATGCAACGCAAAGAGGAAGCCCAGACGGTCATACAGAAGGAAGGCAACTTCAGCGAGTGGTATGGCGAGATCCTGAAACGAGCAGAGATTCTGGACATCCGGTATCCGGTGAAGGGCGTGTATGTCTGGTATCCCTACGGCTACAAGTTGCGGAATCTCGTTTACAGCATTCTGCGGTCGCTCTTGAACGAGGAGCACGACGAGGTGAAGTTCCCTCTGCTCATACCGAAGGACGAGCTGATGAAGGAGAAGGAGCACATAAAGGGCTTCGAGGAGGAGGTCTTTTGGGTGACCCGAGGCGGGAGCACCGAATTGGATATTCCGCTCGCACTCCGCCCTACCTCGGAGACCGCGATCTATCCTGTGTTTAAAGTCTGGATACGGTCGCATCGCGACTTACCTATCCGGATCTACCAGGTAGTAAATACGTTCAGATATGAGACGAAACATACACGACCGCTCATTCGGCTGCGGGAGATAACGTCATTCAAAGAGGCGCACACCGCGCACGCAACCTTGGCAGATGCAGAGGAGCAGGTAAAGAAGGCGATGACGTTATACAAAAGCTTCTTTGACCAGCTTGCAGTCCCTTATGTGATCACACGACGACCCGATTGGGACAAATTCCCGGGCGCGGAATATTCTATCGCCTTCGATACCGTTATGCCAGACGGCAGGACGTTGCAAATCGGGACGATTCATTTACTCGGCGAAAGCTTTGCACGAACCTTTGACATAAAATACGAGGATAAAGACGGCTCGTTGCAGTTCGTAAATCAGACCTGCTACGGCATTTCGGAGCGATGCGTCGCCTCGGTGATCGCGATTCACGGTGATGACCACGGCCTTGTACTGCCGCCACAAGTCGCACCCATACAGGTCGTTATCGTGCCGATCCTATTCTCACGCAAGGCAGGAGGAAGCGAAAACGGCGGAAATCCTGTGGAGGATGCATGCATAGTAGTATACGAGGAATCAAAGAAAGCGGGCATACGAGCGTTCCTGGATGATTCAGAGGACAGACCGGGTGCAAAGTTTTATCGATGGGAGATGCGCGGCGTGCCTTTGCGAATCGAGCTCGGCCCGCGGGATTTGAAGAGCAAGAGCTGCGAATTTGTAATGAGAAGCGACGGCAGCCGGAAACACGTCCCGCTTCGTGATGTTGTACCTGAAGTGCAGCGAACGCTGGAAGAAATCCAAATGAGCATTCATGACGATGCGAACGAAGCGCTACGCACTTCCATTTATACCTACGACGAGAACAGCAGAGGTAACGAGAGCAGCGAGGAGACGATGGCTGAGTTGAAAAGAAAGACTGAACGAGGCATTGTATCCCTATTCCTGTGCGGCAGCGAAGAATGCGGGCAGGCGATAGAGGAGCAGCTTGGTGTAAGCGTGTTAGGCGAGGCAGTAAACGGGACTATCGAAGAGCGCGAAAAGGGCGAATGTAACTGCGTGATCTGCTCACGACCTGCAAAGAGGGTGTATGTCGCTCGCGCATATTGAGTAATCGAAAAGCTTAAACAGGAGTACTGTTTCTATTCCTATGGCGTATGACACCAATTAACATCAGTGAAGAAGTGGGGTATATCAATACCGTCGTAAAAAATGTTCGCAACGTGAATACGCGAGATTTTAAGCCCTTTTTCGACGACCTCAATGACGCGGATTGTATCGTTCTCATCGGCGAAGGCAGGTCACAGAGCGCGCTCTATATCGGTATGGGCCAGATGAAGAAGGAAGTAGAGACAGTGATAGATATTGATTTTCCTGGTCGAAACATCCTGGAGGCCGCACCGATATTGGAGGAGAAGTATGAGCGGATCGCACTGCTCGTTAATTCCGGCAGTGGCGAGACGACAACGCCTAAAATCGTGGTCAAGCAGCTCTCCGATTATATCGAGCGGACGAAGAGCGATAAATTCACGATCGATGCCGTCGTCTCGAATCGGAACTCGTCAATCGGACAGGTGGGCGAGAAGGAGTATGGACATATCGTCGAGCTGGAAGGGCGAGAAGAAATACCACCGGACACCCTGAACGAATTTCTCAAACACGGCATAATGAACGACATCTATGAACTGAGTTCGTTGCTGCTCTTTCAAAAGACGAAGGAAGCGATAAACGAGAACAAGGATGACAAAGCGGTATTTAAAAAGATAGAGGAAGAGTCCGCGGTGATAGGCAGTATCGTGGATGGATTTGTTCGTTCGGATATGTACCGCGAGCTCATTGCCAGGCTGGAGACGAGAAGCCGTATAACCCTTGGCGGGCTCGGTCCCGCGCGAAACGTGGCGAAGATGACTGCGATACGGCTGCAGCATGTGAAACGCGCCCTGGGCGACGAGGCCTATTTGTCGGGACCGTTTGCGCCACGACCTCGCGCAGGTGATATTCTGTTTTTAATCTCGTGGTCAGGTGAAACCGAATCAGTTGTAAAGTGGTGTCGGGAGCAGCAGAAAACTGGCGCTTACGTTTATTCTCTCGTCGGTAACGAATCCACCCTATCGGAGGAGTCTGAAAGTTTTGTTATAGAGTCATCACCGACGACGTTCTACGAACGCGCGACCTTCACACTTAGCCCGCTTCCAATGCACTTAGTGGAACGATTGAATCTACGAAGGTTTACGCTGCCCGAGTACATTATGCAATGGTGGGAACACTCCGTGACGCAGTAATCCCGTGAGCAAAAAAACAAAACGCGCACTGTAGAATGCGTAACAAGAGATAGTGGGTGTTTTTAGATTTATTTGGTTTTTGTACACTTTGTAGTTTCCTATATTCATTTTCCGGTCTGCAACACAGCGATCGTCGTTTTTCCGCACTTCACACGGGTGCCTTCTTCCACGAGCACCTCGAACCCCTTGGGAATGGTTATGTCCACACGAGAGCCGAAGCAGATCTTACCTATCCTCTCTCCTTTCCGCACTTCCTGCCCCTCTTCCACATCGCACAGTATTTTCCGCGTGAAGAATCCTGCTATTTGTATTACTTTTAGATCGCCATATTCCGTGCCTAATTCTATCGTATTTTTCGTATTGGAATCGGCACTGCGAAGGAAAGCAGGCTTGAAAGAGCCTTTTTCCGGCGTTATCTTCTTCACCACGGCATCTAACGGCGCGGACGTTACGTGCACATTATGAAGATGCATGAATATCGTGATCGTTCTGCTCTCCCCATCTGCTCCGATCCTCAGCACTTTCCCGCTTGCCGGTGAAAGCATATTTCCGCTCATGTTCATTCCTTTATTCGTGTTAATCCCATTTGAATCCGTATTTGCCTAACAAAGGCACGAAAACCACATCGGCTTTTCTTTCTCGCTTTACGCCGTTTATCTTCTCCAGTAAATAGAGCACCTGCCGGTATTTCCCGATCGGTATAATCAGCTTGCCGCCGTGTTTCAACTGCTCGAGTAACGGCGGCGGCACGTCAGGAGCCGCACAGGTCACGCTTATTTTATCGTATGGCGCATGTTCCGGCAGGCCCAGAGTGCCGTCACCCGAAAGTACCGTCACATTTGTATACTCCGCACGCTCTAGGTTTCCCCGTGCGAACTCCACCAGCCACGGGATCCGTTCCACGGAATAAACGCGGCCCTCATCGCCGATCAGCTCAGCAATGACCGCGGCATGGTACCCGGAGCCAGCGCCGATTTCAAGCACTCTATCATTCCGCTCAAGCTCTAAGTAATCGCACATCATCGCAACCATATGTGGCGCGCTTATCGTCTGTCCTTCGCCGATGGGCAGTGGATAATCAGCATAGGCCTGAGCATTGAGATACTGAGGTACGAAAAGATGTCGTTTAACTTGGAGCATCGCGATTAAAACCGCCTCACTAACTCCCTGTCGCCTAAGATGGTCAACCAGCCTCTTCCTCTCTTCCTCGTAGCCACGCTCCTCTTCCATCTTTCAAATAGGTAAGCTAAACATTACAAAGTACGATTTACGAAGCTATAATAATGATTCTTACGAGCTCTTTGTAACGCGTCGGTGTTCACCTGTATCACCATCCTGCCTGCTCCGCTTCTGCTCTTCGCTTCCGCTCCAAAAAGCTATACACCGAGTTGTGGGATGAGCCCTGTATCAGCAGCGCTATCGCGTCATGCGCTGTTCGTATCCGCTCCGCATCACCGATTAAGCTGATCGTCTTCCCGTAAACGGATATTTTTACGTTCGCTAACTCCTCGATTATTCGCCTCGTCTTCCCATTTCGACCGATTATCCGCCCTTTCACGCGGGTTAGCGTCTTCGGCGAGAGATGCGAAAGCGAGATGACCTCGAGGAGTAGGAAATCATCGTCAAGGAGTGCAAACGCATTTTCGGGCGAAAAGCCACGGCCGATCGCCCTTATCACTTCAGTAACCCTGAGCATTTTTAGCGGGTCTCCGCCCTCGATGCTCTCCACACAGACCTCGCCGTCAGTGCTATCGACGGTTATCGTGCACTCGGATTTCCGCTCTATGTCCTCCTTTACAAAGCCGTTATGACCGATGAGCACGCCTATTCTATCCTGAGGAATCTTAACGTGTTGGGTTACCATTTGTTTAACGCTCCTAAATCATCAAGTCTCGTTATCAATAAACATGTTGCCTCTCGAAACATTTTAAACTTTGTGCGGCGTGTGCTATTCAGCCTTAGCCCTTCACCATCGCCATTACTTCATCCTCGGAATGATCGAGCCCGAGTTTGTTGAAGTAGGTAACGATATTGCGCGCGTCTCGCAAGAGGAATGCATCGGCATTGGGATGGTCTAACAGTACAGCTTGACCCAGATCGATTAGCACCGGCTCGATCTTAACTGTTGCACCCGCTTTTGCCGCCGGTCCTAATTCGCGCTCTACATAGCCGTTCATCACGATATTGAACTCGCTGAGATCCGCATGCACCATAGTGCCCTTCTCGTACATGGCTTTCATAGCGGAAACGATACGGAGGAAGAGCTCTTCGATATCGAGATCTTCAGTGAGAATGTCTACGGGGATGTCCTTCAAGCGTGGCGCGGCCATCCCGTCTCTGCCGATGAACTCCATGAGTAACACATTCTTATCACAGGCGATCGGCTGCGGGACTCGAACGCCGGCATCGAAAGCGCGATTAAGATTCTTGAACTCCTTACGCGCCCAGGCGAATATGACGCTCCGGTGATCTTTCTTTATATGTTTGAACCGCGGATCGCCGATGATATAGTCAAGCATCGCGTTGAAGTTCGCAGTGTTTATTTTGTACACTTTGATCGCCAGTTCCTCCTCGTCATCCGCGCCGAGCGCGTGAAAAATGACTGCCTCTTTGCCCCGGCTGATAGGGCCGCCTAACGCGGTTATCAACCCCTTCTTCGAGAACTTGTAGAGTGTTTCCAGCGTAGAAATGTCGAAGACGTACTGCTCTGTTTTGCGATCGCGAAAATCCTTCTTCCTGCGTTTGCCTTTGGGTACTTGCCGGTCGCTAATCCACTTATCTATTTCAAATAGCCCTTCTTTCTCAGCCATTCTGCTTGCGGTCGCGTATATCGGTAGATAATTTCGCCCTTTTCATCCTGGAAGTCCCAGGGAACAATAATAACCACATTACCAGGAGCAACCCATTGTCGACGCTTCAACCTGCCGGGAATACGACCCATTCGCTCGACGCCGTCCACGCACTGCACTATTGCTCGTCGTCCGCCCAGCATTTTATCCACTACCCCCAGCACCTCGCGCTTATTCTTCTGCGGGATACGGACGCGTATTACTTCTTCCTCCCCCCCTCCTTCTCGTGTCTTATATACCATTACTCTCCCCGTCGGCTCGCCGCTCTGCCTGCAACTTCCCCTCTTCCTGCTCTCGCAGACGGTTTTCCCCCTATGCCTCTGCGAAATATTTAAATTTAATGTGAATGTTATGAAAAACAAAGCAATAGAGTAATATTAAGTTTAAGCGAATCTTCGAGTAAAACGTATTATGTATGGTATAAGGGAAGGATGGAAGACGTGATGAAGCAGCGGAGAAGGAGGAAGGGCATTTTAGCGCGGCTATTAAGGGTATTTTTCTTCAGGAAGGCAACGGCGCGGATAGGTATTTATGGCCCGCCAAATGCTGGTAAGACGACGTTAGCGAATAGAGTAATTCATACGTTTGTGGACGAGAACGAGGATATAGGGGTGTCTACGGACGTGCCCCATGAGACACGGAGAGCGATAAGAAAGGAAGGAGTGCTTATAGACCTGAAGGCAAAGGCGTTGCAGAACCCTTACAGCAACGAGGCCACGGACTCATCTTCAACTTCGGATTCGAAGCCGCGTGAGTCGAAAGCGAAATTGAAGCTTGACATCGTCGATACGCCCGGTTTAGCGACGAAGATAGATTTTCACGATTTCCTGGCGTTCGGGTTAGACGAGGCGGAGGCGAAGAAACGTGCGAAGGAGGCGACGGAAGGCGTCATAGAGGCGATCAAGTGGCTCGACGATATTGATGGCGTTCTGCTCCTGATGGATGCGTGCGAGGATCCGTATACGCAGACGAACATCGTGATAATCGGGAATTTAGAGGCGCGGGGCATTCCCGTGATAGTGGTGGCAAATAAAATCGATCTCCCAGAGGCATCGCCACAGCGGATAAAGGACGCGTTTCCCCAGCACACAGTCATACCCATCTCAGCATTGAAGGGTGAGCACATGGAGGACTTGTATGAGGAAATGGCGAGGAGGTTCAAGTAACCGGAACGCGAAAAAGAGGAGAGTGAGAGCGTAAACGATGGAAATAAAAATGGATCTGATCTCTGAAGATAAAATAAATTCGATGGGCTCGATGGAGAAGCTGCGATTTATACTGGATGGGGTGAAGTCAGGTAACATCGTGATATTAGAAGGCGGTCTGAGTACGGAGGAGCAGATGCAGCTTATAGAGCTCACCATGGCAGAGGTGGACGATGATTTCCCGGGCATTGAGATCGGGGGCTATCCGGCGAAGCGAGGTTTTCTCAATCTGAGGAAGAAGACGCGACTCACCGTCATCGGGCCTGCGAAGGTGATGCGCACGATAAAGAAGGACAAAGACCTTATAAGCACGGTCGTTTCTGCAGTTTGAACCGAACCGACTGAACTGAACTGAATCGAATCAAACCAAAAAGCAAAATGCATAAATGTCTGAAATGCGGGACGAAGTTTGAGAAGATAACGGAAGCGATGTTGAAGGGCTGCCCGAACTGTGGCGGCAAGCTCTTTCTTTACCTGAAGGACGTCGAGGACATAAATGCGGCAGAGCTGGTGGATCGGATACAAATAGAGGAGCGGGAGCCCGTAGAGGGCGAGCGGATAGAGAGCTTACGGATCCTGAGTCCCGGCGTCTACGAACTCAATCTGGATGCACTGTTAGAGCGCAAGGAGATCGTCATGCGGCTCAAGGAGAACGGCACGTACGTCGTTCCGTTACCCGCGCTCTTCAAGAAGAAGAAAAAGCAGCAGAAGCGGTGATTTTCTTATAACGGCTAGGCAGACGGATTTGTCTGCGGGACGGACGTTCCTACGTCTTCATCTGCCAGCGGCACGCAGTTTTAAACGGTAACGAGCTGACTAACTAACGAGCGACGGTAGTAGTTACCGACCAGAGAGATAAGGTGGGCTGGCGAGCGGCAGACGGACTACGTAGTAGGTACGAACCGGATAGTGCATGCGAACGGAAACGCTAAAGCTTCTTTTTGATCGCGGTAATTACTTCTTGTACTTTATCGGTCACCCAGTAGGTCCGTATCGCGCGGCCCTTCAACTTGGGCTTTGTCGAGAGTTCGTGCTTACTATTCACGAAGCCGTATTCCTCCAGAAGATCCAGATGGTAAGAAACAAGTCGTCGCTCTTCGCCCAGCGCTTTACTGATCTCGTTGATGTGCATTGGCTGCTTCAAGAGCAGTTCCACGATCCGAAACCGTATCGGATGCACGAGCACATGCGCTTCTTTTACTAACTTATCTTCTATTGCCATATTATAATTTTCCCTTAGTAGCAGTTATAAACTTTTCGCTTTTAGTCGAGGGATATGATAAGGTATATCACATTGTTTCGCGTTTTTTGGATTTTTCAAAATTCGGTGCGTCGCTTCGTTTCGTGCATCGCGCGACCGTGTAGTGCAGTACGGTACAATCGACCAACGCGAACGCAAAAAAGACTACGAGTGGCTACCGCTTTTTGTGTGTTCGATACCAGGTC
The DNA here is from genome assembly GCA_016930255.1 of Methanomicrobia archaeon. Classification (NCBI taxonomy): domain Archaea; kingdom Methanobacteriati; phylum Methanobacteriota; class Methanomicrobia; species Methanomicrobia archaeon. The sequence continues at coordinate 10,350 of JAFGHB010000027.1, forward strand.
AGGACAACGAATGCTACCGCCGCGCTGATAATGCCCGCGGGGATGCCGACGAAGAGCGAGAAGTAGATGATGTCTTCGAGGAGCCAGGCGACGGCGAGCATGACGATGATGAAGATCGCGATGGCAATTACGACTCTCAGTGCGATATTAGGGATAGTTCGCAGCATTTTGGTTTTCTCTCCGTTTACAACATTCAGGACGATTAAAATGATTTATTTGACTTATATTGACGTTAAAACTCAGTGATTAAGGATTCCGCTCAGATAATACGATTCTGAACTTTTTTATCACATCACTACCCGGCCATCCTTTACGTACCTTCCAGTAATCGTCATTTGTTAGCTCCAAGATTGTCCTTACAACACCGACTTGTGCCCATCTCCCTGCGGATTCCCCCCAATCCTCCCATCTTTTAAATGTTTGTACCTCTACTTGTGGCAACACGCCTTTTACTTTCTCGAAGGCTTCCACAAGCTCTTTTATCGATACGTTATATTTCGTAAGTTCGTCGAGCAAAAGACTCGTCTCTTCAATAGATCCCTCTCTATCGGGGAAATAGAAGTCGAGAAAGGCTTGCAGACTATCGATATTCATCGGTTGACTAACATCGAATTGGCCACTCTCTTTAGCTCCCTCTGATAACAGAGATTCACGATATTCTTCTTTGTCTTTCCACAGAGCATCGAATTGTTCGTCAGCCATCTCAAATAGGGCACTTAATCGATACAATTTGCGTTTGAATTGGTCTGGAACATGTTCTTCCTTTTTATATGCAAGTTTGTGCTCGATATCAGCCCAGGCATGCATGAGAATTGTGCGCACTTGTACCTCAGCTTTGAGATTATCCAGACCACGGTAGTTAGGTGCCCTTAGCCAATCCTTCTTTACCGTCACGATGAAATGAAGTGAACGATATCCAAATTTGTCGGGTTCCAATAGCTCTGCTTTATCTACAGACTCTTTAACGTCAAATTCACGGTTTATTATCTGTGATATTTTCTCCAAATCCGATGGGTAAAAGCATATAATCCTCAGACCGCAAATATCTTCTGTCTCTTTGAATGGGGCCTCATAACTCTTTCTTTGTATCTTATCATAGAAAGAGTCAAAGTCCTTGATCCTAAAAACAACATCGAGCACATCAATGCCCGCGTCATCAAGAAAATTCTTGAAAGCTTGCTGAAGATTCACCGCTAATCGCTCGTAATTCGGACATACATTTAGGTATTCACTTCTCAGAGCTTCTTTATCGGGTGGTTGTTTCATCGTTGTCTCCACAATAAAATTTGCCTCCGACAATAAGGTTTATCTTTGAGTCCTCTATTCTGGAACTTTGTATATCTAACATAATACTTTAGGTCCCCCGTGTTTGTATCGTAATTACCAATATATATAGTTTTCCCTTTTGCTCAGAGTTTGCCGTGGAAGAAGCGAGAATGGGGTAAGCCTGAGCAACGTCGTTCCATGTGAGGTGCACCGGATACCCTGTCTAGTCGGCTTCACACATCCATCTACTACCAAAATCCGAAGTTTACTTAACGATGGGAACATTTTCTTATTCTTAAGAAGGGGTGATGGGAATGATGATGTATGCGGTTCAACTGCCAAAGCGGGTTGTCTTTGGTGGTGGGATGGAGGAGAAGATAGGAGCGGAGGCGAAAGGATTAGGTGCAACCAAGGCGCTCATCGTTACCGATGAGACGATGCAAAGACTTGGTCTGTGTGGAAGGGTGGAAACGCCGTTAAAAGAGGTTGTGGAGGTTGACATTTTCGATGCAGTCGCGTCAGAACCGACGTTAGACGATGCGGAATTGGTTGCCAGCGCAGCAAGGGCGGATTACGACATGATTGTGGGCGTTGGAGGCGGAAGCGTGCTGGATATGGCGAAAGTCGCTGCGGCTGCGGCGGCGAACCCAGAGCAGCAAGCGAGCGATTTTTTGGGTGCCAATAAGATTGCCAAGCCCAGCGTTCCGAAGATTTTTATTCCCACAACTGCAGGTACCGGTGCCGAAGCTACACCGTTCGCGCTCGTCATTGTGGAGGGTAAGAAGAAAGCGATAGCGAGCCCGTATAATCTCGCTGATGTCGTGTTTATCGATGCCGCGTTCACCGCGACCATGCCGCCCAGAATAACCGCTTCGACGGGCATGGATGCCTTGAGTCACGCGGTAGAAGCGTTCCTCTCACTGGGCGCGAACCCGTTAACCGACTCGTTTGCGTTGGAAGCAATACGGAAGATCACGGACAATTTAGAAGAAGCATTCGTGCACGGTGATAATCTGGATGCGCGTTTGAAGCTCTCGTTAGCAGCGATGCTCGCAGGTATGGCGTTTGGCAATGCGGGCGTCATCGCGGGTCACGCAATCGCGCATACGCTCGGAGCACGGTACAAAATCCCGCACAGCGTATCTGCCGCACTCGCTTTGCCCTATGTGATGGCGTATAATGCACCCGCGGTAAAGGAGAAGCTGGCGAAAGTTGCACGAGAGCTGGGCGAGCCAGGGCTGTCCGAAGAAGAAGCTGCTTCATGGACTGTTGCACGTGTTAAGAGCCTGCTAGAGAAGCTTGACCTGCCAACGGGACTTTCAGATGTAGACGTGCCGAAGGAAGATCTGCCTGCACTGGCCGACGCGGTGGTAAAGGAAAAGGGCTACTTAGCGCGCAATCCACGCGCAGTCGAGCTTGAAGACGCGGTAAAAATCCTCGAAGGGATGAGATGATGCGGTAGGTAAATAAACTTCGGCTCGTAACTTCGGAATTCATCCATTCATCAGGAAAGAGCTTGAGCGGTTACGGCACTCTAGCTAGAACTTAGAGTAACTCTTCGATCATTCGCGCATATGCCGGTCGCGTAATAAAGATACCGATCACAAGTCCAACGATGGTGACGATCGCAAAACCGCGCAGCGTGCCGAGCGCCAGAAGTGCAAGCGCGAGCATCGCCACGATGGTCGTCGCGGCAGAAGCGAATATGATGCCGAACGCAAATGAGATCCGTTTGCGATACATGCTCACCGAGGAGCGGCCACCTGAAATCACTTCGTCTGAGATGATCACCAACTGGTCCACGCCCGTGCCGATCACCGCGATGATTCCCGCTATGCTTGGCAAATCCAACTGCCAGTTTATCGCCGCAGCAAAGCCCAGTATCAGGATCACCTCGCTCAGCAGCGTGAAAAAGAGCGGTAAAACGATCTTTCCTTCCTGATAGCGCAGGAAGACAACAAGTGCAACGAGCAGGAGCGCAGCAAAGCCCGCAATTAATGATCCCTCCTTGAATTTCGCGCCCAGATACGCAGGCACTTCTCCGGAACCGATTATTTCCACGTTTACCGGCAGCACGCCCGCTTTTAAGTGGATAATGAGCTCTTTCGCTCGTTCGAATCCTTCGTTTTCTACCCCCGTTTCCGCACGTAATGCGTACGCCGGCTTCGTCTTTAAGTCCTGCGCCAATTCAGGCGATAACGGCGCGCTGTAAATCACCACATCGTCAAGCAGCATCGCGAGCTCGTGGTCGGTTGGGTTATCGGTTGCGCCGTATTCCAGTGCGGCCTCTTGTAATGCGGTCGCCCCCTTTTCGGTCAGCGTAAAAGCAGCGCCCCATGGTGAATTTTCGCTCTCTCGCACGGGCATTGTCCCGACGCTCTTGCTCTCGATACCTTCGCTGCCAAAGACGACATGTGCCGTGATATTCTCAATCTCCTCGAATCGCATTCCTTGCTCTAAGTCGCTCCCGATGCCCGCCGTCTGGATCCGTATCTCGAACTTTCCCGGCTTGCCTACTATAGCCTTTGCCGTTCCGATGTCCACACCCGCGAGATCAACAAGAATGAAATTGTTACCTACCGTTCGTATGTTCGTATCCGCTAAGCCGAGCAAATTGAGCTTGACGTCTATTATTCGCCGTGTCTCGTCGCGCGTCTCTTGTGTTACGCCCTCTTCAAAGAAGTCCGTGCCATCCACCCTCGTCACTAAACTGCCGCCTATCTCCTGCAAAACGTTCACGAGCTCATCCTTCGAGACGCTCTTCCGTATCTCATAGACCGAGACATCTTCACCTTTGTAATAAACCACCTCGGCATTCAGCTCCTGCTCAAGGAAATCGGCCACTTCGGGCGCACTTATCGGTGCGTCTATACCTGCGACCGTACCTTCTAATTTCAACTGCAGCCAGGACCCGCCTACCAAATCCAAGCCGTATCGCAAATTACCGTTGATACCTGCATCGGCAGGTGGCGCAGGATAAGCATAAATGAGAACCAAAGCCACTAAAACGGTTAAAATCAACGCAATTACTCGTATATCCTTTAACAATCCATTCCCATTCATTTCCGTCTCCCTTCTATCCTCTGTTTCCGCTCCATCGCTATGAGTAGTGCTAATAAGCAGAAGGAACAATTACATATAAATCTCGCTTTTGTGACACCAACACCCCCTCGGCGGATCAGAAAACGACTAACCAATCAGATCACGAGCAGAGCGCTACACCGAGCAGATCCTGCACTCGCCCGCGTATTCCGAATCGGCGGATACGTACTCGTCAAGCATGAGCTTTGGAATATCCAGTGATAAGACTTGCTCTTTACTGCCGTAGCGGTACACGGTAATGCCCTTGCACCCGAGTTCGTACGCCAGGAGAAACACACGTCTGACCTCTTCTTGCGTTGCATCCGCGGGGAGATTGACGGTCTTTGAGACCGCGTTGTCCGTGTACTTCTGAAACGCCGCTTGCATTCGCACGTGCCACTCCGGCGAGATATCGAGTGCGGTAACAAAAATCCGCTTTATATCCGTGGGAATGCCATCAGTATCAATTATCGAGCCGCGTTTCGCAATCTCAGTTATCAAATTCTTGCTGTAAAAGCCCCGCTCCTTCGCCATCGCTCTAAACAGCTGGTTTATCTCCAGCATGCCGCCCATTACGTTCCGTACAAACGCAACGGCGAATAACGGCTCGATACCGCTGGAACACCCTGCGATTATGCTTATCGTGCCCGTTGGCGCGATGGTGGTCACCGTGGCGTTACGCATCGGTTTGTATCCTTTCCAACTGTTCAGCTCGAAGTTAGGAAACGAGCCTTTTTCCAGTCCCAGCGCCTGTGAGCACTGCCGCGCCTCGTCGGTAACGAATCGCATGAGCTTTTCAGCCAACGAAAGCGCATCCGTCGAATCATACGGTATCCCCAGCGTGATCAGCAGTTCTGCGAATCCCATTACGCCCAGCCCGATTTTACGGTTCGCACGCGTCATTTTCTCTATTTCCGGCAACGGGTACTGGTTTACATCGATAACGTTATCTAAGAACCGAACGCAGAGCCAAATCGCTGCTTCAAGCCGCTCCCAATCCACATCACCACTGCCCGAATTGACAAATCGAGAAACGTTAATCGAACCTAAATTGCACGATTCGTAGGGCAAGAGCGGCTGCTCGGAACACGGATTTGTCGCCTCAATCGCGCCAATTGCAGAAAGAGGATTGTGTCGGTTGATCTCATCGATAAAGATTAGCCCCGGGTCGCCGACCTTCCACGCGTACGTTACGATTTCGTCAAAAACCTTCTGTGCGTTTAGGCGCCTTACCACTTCCTTCGACCGTGGATTGATGAGGTCGTAGTCTTTATTCCGTTCTACAGCATGCATGAACTCGTCTGTTACGGCTACGGACGTATTGAAATTGGCAAACTCGCCTTCTTCTTTCGCTCGTATAAAATTCATGATGTCTGGATGATCAACGTCCAATATGCCCATGTTCGCGCCTCTTCTCTTTCCGCCCTGCTTGATTACGCCGGTAGCGACGTCAAACACGCGCATGAACGAAACAGGCCCCGAAGCGATCCCACCTGTTGATTTCACGATGTCTCCTTTCGGTCTGAGTCGAGCGAATGAGAAGCCCGTACCACCGCCGCTTTGGTGTATCACCGCCATGTTCTTAACCGCGCCGAATATGCCCTCCATAGAATCCTCAACTGGGAGAACAAAGCACGCAGCGAGCTGCCCGAGCTCGGTTCCCGCATTCATGAGCGTCGGGCTGTTCGGCAGGAATTCCAAATCATGCATGAGCTGGTAGAAGCGCTGTTCGATCGCTTCCAATTCCTCTTTGCTCGTGCCGTACTTCAGCTCCGCGCTCGCTACTGCTTTCGCCACACGCGCGAACATTTGACGCGGAGTCTCGATAACCTCGCCGCGTTCGCCCTTCAACAAATAGCGTCTCTTCAATACCTCTTCAGCGTTCAAAGAAAGCGTCATTTCATTCTTATTTCTCGATCCGGGTCGGGTAAAAGTAGGTAGCTATGAGGGTGCGTGTTTAACGTTTTTACTGCTTCTCTTTCACGTAAATAACATCCCCTTCTTTGAGCTTGCTGAGAAAAGACATCGTAGACGGTGTGAGGTCCTGAATCGAGAGGACGATATTGGCACCACCGAAGGTTTCACCGGTAGGTCCGTATTCTTTATTCTTCTCCAGTCGTATCCCCATCATCCCTTTGTTCGATCGAGACATGTTAGTAACGCCAAGCACACCCTTTTTAACTTCCTTCTTTGGCACGTTCTCGGGGACGAGCGTTCCAGCCTCATTAGCGTTCCCTTCAAAGAGAACCAGCATTCCGGGAACCGTGAAATGCACTTTTAAATGCCCAATCGGCCGGTTAATCAGCCCGCTAACCTTCTTGAAATACCACACGGTCTGAGGCGCTTCTTCATGGTAGATCTTCACGTCAAATACGACCTCTTCTTCTACACCCACGGTCCTTACAGTCCCGTGTTCCATAATCTCCATTGTCAATGCCGGTACCTGGTCCACAACGATCGCGTCATCATCCGTATTCCCTTCTCGTACCTGCTCGATATCCCACTGCTCGAAGAACTCCTCGGCATCCTTCTGTGTTCGCCCCACGATCATCATCCACTTCGGCTCGGTCATCGTATAAATCATATTCCCCTTTTTTGCATGGTCTATCAGGTCTCCGCCCTGAACGATCTCGCCAAAGACGTTATGAGACGGGTTGGGCAATCGGCTGCCTTTATACGCGTAGACTCGCCCCTTATTAACGCCTTTATTTCTTGCAGTGAGGTAATACTTCGAACGATACTGAATGGGCTCAGGAGGCAAACTCAACCCTCTCATAGTATCAGTAGCAATATACGTGTGCGTACGATCGTCAACGTGGAAAATATTGTCCCGTGCGAGCGATAGGAAATGTTCACTTGACATCGGTGCGTCTTGTGAGAGTCGTATCTTCATATAGGTGAATATCTCCTGGCCGTCTTTTATCGTGGTATTCAAGTCAGTAGTGACGAAACCGATCCGCTCCGCCTCTGTTACGATCGGCGTTATCGACTCGATCCTATCCGTTTCGCCTAACGCAGCAATAATGCTTCTCCCTCGCGTTAATCTACCAATAACGGCATCAGCGCCGGTACCATAAGCAGCCTCATGCTCTCGCCTGCTTATCATGAGATAGGTCATGCCAGGATCAAAACCACCAAAGCCAAAGAACACATCCCATTTCTTATAAGCATGCACACTCCGTTCTACGTTTAGACTCGATCCAAAAGGCCCAATAGCGGTTACATCCTCGCTTAGCCAGCCTATCTTTCCGTACACATCCTGCTGAAAGTTTTTATGAATCTCAAGAAATAAGGACAAAGCCTCGGTCTTTTTTTTTCCCGTGATCTTTATTCGTGCCTCGCCTTTTGTCGTTTGCAAGGCAAATTCGTTCTTCAATTCCCCGCCCTTCTTCTCCGCGACGACCGCGATTATACAGCCGGGTTTGTATGCGCCGTCTAACTCCTTGATAATATCCCCCAACCGCGTACTTTTGACTTCTCGGGGCTCACCGTTAAATATAACTTTCATAACACTATTGTTAGGGTGTGACCACCTTTTAAAGTTTTTCTTTTTTTGAGGGGCTCCCGAAAAAATCTTTGATCGTAAAAGCCGTGAAAACCCTCCCAAGAGTGCCCAGGGTAGATGAAGAGCGCGGGAAGGGATATCTACGGTCAATCAAACTGACCCTATGTCAATCTAATGCAAGAAAGCGAAAAGCTTATAAAGTGTAATTAGCAAGATGAATTAGCATGAATATCGAGGATAGGCTAGTGAAGGAAGCGCACCTTCTTTTGCATCCAACGAGATATAGGATTGCGGAACTGCTTGCTGAGAAACCGAGGCATATAAATGAGTTAATTGCGGCGCTTGGTGAAGACAGGCGACTCGTTTCTTATCATCTCCTTACACTAGAGGAACATGGCTTCGTGAGCAGTAAATTCGACTTCCCTCAGGAGCCGAGAGCAAACCGAAAAGCGGGAAAGAAATATGGCGTGACGGACAAAGGCCGCATTTCATATCAGTTCCTTATTCTGGAAGAGGAAGGTCTTTTGGGTGATGACCGCGAGATATCCCAACTGCAGGGATTAAAGGGAAAAGTGATGAGGAAATACAGTGTGACCGAGAAGGCGGAAGAGGCGCTTTCAGAGCTTAAGAACAGGGCTTAATTTTTATCCGGCATTTATTACCCTCCCGTTCTTGAGTGAGTCTATTTCTCGTGATCTGAGATAACTTGGGATATAAATAGGACATATACTATACTCCGTGCAAAATCGAAAAGTTTATAAACCGCATTAATGGAAAAAAGTAGCATGAAACTCGAAGAGGAGTTAGTAAAGGAAGCGCATGTGCTACTGCACCCGATACGATTTAAGATCGTGGAATTGCTGGTAGAAAAGCCGATGCACATCAATGCGATAAGTAAAGCGCTGGGCGAAGAGCGGCGACTCGTTTCTTACCATCTGCTTGCTTTAGAGGAAAGCGGCTTCGTGAACAGTAAGTACGAGATCTCGGAAAATCCGAAGTCGAAGGGAAAGGCGATAAGGAAGTATTGGGTGACGAAGAAAGTGGACGAAGTGATCACGAAGATAAAGAAAAATCTTTGATGGTTTCGTTTTGCGCGCAGGCAGCATCGCGGGAATTTGTAAGATAGGGTGCTTGCTCTCAGGCCGTGAGGCGGCACACGTTACGTGTGTCAGTACCACTATGAGTTTGCTGAGGCGAACGGTGACGGAAATGCAGGGTACATGTGGCGTTCGCCTTAGCTACTTTTAATGGGATTAAAAAGAAATTGTTGAGTACCAATCCCATGCTCGATCGCTTTTTCAATCCCGGAAGTATAGCAGTAGTGGGAGCGAGTGTGAGGGAAGGAAAAGTTGGCAACACCCTCCTGAAGAACCTACGCGCAGTTCAGGATCGCTCGAGAGGGCAGACGGGAGAAGAGGCGAGAAGGCTTTATGCAGTCAATCCGAACTACACGCAGATTTTTGACGCCCCGTGCTATCCGTCGGTTATTCAAATAGAAGATCCAGTGGACCTCGCGGTTATCGCAGTTCCGGCCGCCGCGGTTCCTGAAGTCCTCGAACAGTGTGGTGAGCGGGAAATAAGAAACGTGGTGGTCATCTCCGCGGGCTTTAAGGAGGCGGGACGAGAAGGCGCAGTTCTCGAATCAGAACTTGCTCGTATAAGCGAGAAGTACCACATGAACCTCGTCGGTCCGAACTGTTTGGGTATCATAAATACGCATGCGAATTTAAATGCGACGTTCGGTACAGTGACACCTGCAAGGGGTGCGATCGCGTTCTTAAGCCAGTCAGGGGCGTTCGCACTGGCGGTTATCGACTGGGCAGTCGTGGCGAATATGGGGTTCAGCAAAGTGGTCTCTCTGGGAAACAAGGCGGTTCTTGACGAATGCGACTTCCTGGAATATCTCGCCACGGACGACGATACGGATGTGGTGACGCTGTATCTCGAGGACGTGCGCGACGGCAGGAGATTCATGGAGGTCGTGCGGCGTGTATCGAGAACGAAGCCCGTGGTCGTGATGAAGAGCGGCAAGACGGAAGCGGGAGCGAAAGCTGCTTCGAGCCACACCGGCAGCATAGCGGGCAGCGTAGCCGCGTACAGAACGGCGTTTCGTCAAGCAGGCGTGGTGGAAGCGAATTCAATCGAGGACCTGTTCGATTTTTCGCGTATCCTTTCGCGCGTTCGCCACGTAGACGGCGACATAGCGATCGTGACGAATTCCGGTGGGCCGGGCGTTATGGCTGCAGATGCAATCGAGGAGTTCGGACTTACACTCGCGTCGTTTGAGCGGGCAACGATTGAAAAACTCCACGCATTACAGCTTGCCAATTTTTATAATCCCGTAGATGTGCGCGGAGATGCGGATTCAGGCAAATTTGGAAACGCTCTCGGTATCGTTGCTGAGGATAAAAACGTGGGTGGGATAATCGCTATTCTCTCGCCAACTGCGTCAATAGACTTTGAGAAGGCTGGTAATTACGTACTGGAACTGAACGCTCAAAAACCGATTGTACCCGTGTTCATGAGCGGTACGGCGGTTACACGTACCGTGGAGCGCTTTAAAAAGCGAGGAATTACCAATTACTTCGACCCGGTACGGGCGGTGAACGCGCTTCACGCGGTCAACGAATACAGCAAAAGTCGCAAAAAAGTGTACACTCCCCCGCCGCACTACGACGTTGACAGAAACGCCTTTGAGCGGTTATGTACGCGCATAGATCGAGAAGGGTCAAGACTGAGCATCGGCGTGGAGGGCTTTGAAATGTTAGAGACGTATGGCATTCCCGTGTCGCCGTATGGCAAAGCGGAAACGGCGGAAGCAGCGCTCGAAATCGCAGACCGCATCGGCTATCCGGTAGCCATGAAGATCCTGTCACCAGATATCGTGCATAAAACGGATGTGGGTTGTGTAAAGCTGGGCGTGACGAGCGAAGAGGTTGAACGGTCCTTCTTTGAGATTGTGCACCGCGCTGAGCGGTACACGAGTGCGAGGCGAATAGATGGCGTTCTTGTTCAACAGATGGTGGAAGGCGGAAGGGAGGTGATTGTTGGTATGAAACGGGACATGCACTTCGGGCCTTTACTCATGTTCGGCCTGGGCGGGATTTACGTCGAGGTCTTCAAGGACGTCTCGTTCGGGATTGCACCACTGAGCAAGGTCGACGCGCAGGAGATGATCGAGACGGTGAAGGCGTATAGGATATTACGGGGCACACGAGGCGAGCCTATGTCCGACATCGATTCGTTACTCGACGTCTTGCTCAGGTTCTCACAGCTCAGTACGGAGTGCCCGGAGATACTCGAAGCCGATTTAAATCCCATTAGAGTCTTTGAGCAGGGCAGAGGGTGCTGTGTGATCGACGTGAAAGTAATTCGGGGAGATGGAGGGAGGTAATGGTTATATGTGCGCTTATGGCGTTATACCACGTAGGATAGGAATGAAGGTTGAGGTGGCGGATAGAGACGTTGACAGGATAGTGAAATACCGCGCTAAGCGAGGTGCGAGCAGATGAAAAGCTTACTTATTTCGTCTATCGAGGAATACTCGGGAAAGAGTGCGTTGATCATAGCCCTCGGGCTGCTACTACGCGAGAAAGGCTATACCGTTGGTTACTTCAAACCGCTTGGCGTCGGCACCACTCGAATAGGCGATCAGCTCGTCGACGAAGATGCGTACAATACTGCTATGGTGCTGGACACGGGGGACGCTCTCGGGGATGTCTGCCCGGTCACGCTGAACCGGCCGTACGTGGAATTCGCTCGTTCTGCGAACCCCGTAGAATTACAGAAAAGCGTTGTGGATTCTTACGGGAGGGTAGCAGATGGTAAGGATATCGTCCTGGTGGAGAGCGGCGGCGAGTACAAATTCGGGAAAGCACTGGGGCTTTGTGACTCGGACGTATCAGCGATGCTGGATCTGGATATACTCATGATCGCGAAATACACGAGCGACTTCGTCCTTGACAAAATCCTGACTGCACGCGACATCCTTGGCGAGCGACTTCGATTCATCGTCTTCAATCAGCTCGCAGGCTATAAGACAGCGTACGTCACGGCGATTAACGAGCGGTTTTTGCAGAAGGAAGGGATAGAGCTGCTGGGTACGCTGCCTTTCAGTCCGCTCCTTGCCGGGTTATCGGTGCGTGAAATCGCGGAGGCTTTGAACGGTGAGTGGTTGATAAAATGCAAGCCGGGCGAAGAGGTGATAATCGAGGAGTTGTTGATCGGAGCGATGTCACCGCCAGCAGCCCTCAAATATTTCCGGCGTGTACGGCGTGCGGCATTGATAACCGGTGGAGATCGTGCGGATTTGCAGAACCTCGCATTGGAGACGGGCACGATAAACTGCCTTCTCCTGACCGGCAATTTAGAACCCACCGGGGCGATACTGGGAAAGGCGGAAGAAAAAGGAGTTCCGGTCATTCTGGTTGCGGACGATACGTTCACCACGCTGGAGAAAGTGGACGAAGTGTTCGGAAAGGCGCGAATACGTGGCGACGCGAAGATAGGGAAGGTGAAAGAACTTGCCGAGCGGTTCCTGGATCTCGACAAGTTGATGGACTATCTCGGCTGATCTCTTTTGATCTCTTTTCACCTTTTCGCAGTCACATGCATAACCAACCAAACGGATTTGGGGAAGCGTTATCAGAAAGGGAGCAGTTGAAACCGTTTCTCGAAGAGAGACGAAGAAATGTTTTATTTACTGCGGCGACTATGAGTAATTTGTGCGGGCTAGCCTGGAGGGTTAGGCGTCCTCTGTAACTCGAAATCGCCGATATGCGAGGGGCGAAGCCTGAGGAAGGCTCTGTGGCTACCAATTTCAGCTCACGGTTGGACGAAGAAGCACCGCCCTGCGGGGTTGGCGGTGGTATGGTGGCTGGCTGGAGGGCCTGTTGCCATGCCTTTGTCATGGAGATCGGTTCAGGCCCGGAAGGGAGCAGACTCACTGTGAACGTTGGCGCTCGGAGGATAGTGGTGTGGAGAAAGACCTTGAGGGCCTGGTTGATGGCGACGGTGTCGACTGAGGGCGTGCCCGCACAATCAAACTTTCTTTGAAAGAAAGTTTAATCAAAGAACTCAAAGAAAAGGTTTATCAAAAGAACTATCTCTCCTGCAGCAAGAAAGGTTAGGCAAAGGATATTTATACTGGGCACGCCCCACGACCCCGCATCGTGGGCTCTGCCCACGTCCCCGAAAACCCTGAAAGGGTTTACTGTAAGGGCTTAAAGAAAGTTTGATCAAAGAACTCAAAGAAGTGGTTTATCAAAAGAACCTGCTGAAAAAGCTCAACCCACGTTCTTTTTACCTTACCGTATAGCGGATCGCACAAATTCTTCCATTGAAAGTGCCGTTCAGTCAGTCCGGCTACACCGTTTTTTCAGGGATTGATGTTCTTAGAGCGGTGAATTGTTCGTACCATCAATTTTCTGATTTCATCCGCGCTAAAGAGAAGGACGGCAAATGGCAGGAGAATGAGCCAATCACCGAGAGTGAGCGCCGTAGTGCCAATTATGTGCTGTAAAGGCGGGGTGTAGATGATGGCGAGCACCAGGAGTATCTCGAGAGCTATACCAAGAAGCAGATATTTGTTGGTCAGGAGTCCTATTTTAAAGAGGGATTCCTTGGCCGATCGACAGGTTAAGCCGTTGGCCATCTGTGCGACCACGATAGCCGCAAAGGTGATGGAGGTTGCCCTGAGGTAAAGCGGATCTACTTGTGAGAGGCTCATCCCATAGCTCCATCCGCCACTTTTTAAGACGAAGTAATAGCCGGTCAGGGCTGCGATTGCCTCGATGAGCCCGAGGAACAGATATGACCGCGCGAGGCTGCCCCGGGTGAGGAGTCGTTCGTTGCGGCTCCGTGGCGAGCGTGTCATCACGTCCGGTTCTGGCTTCTCGGCGCCAAGAGCTATGGAGGGCACCATCTCCGTGCCGAGGTCGATGGCGAGGATCTGAATCACGGTAATGGGGAGTGGTATACGGAGGAGTATGAAGAGGAGGTAGGGTACGATCTCCGGGGTAAGATGCGAGAAGATATACGTGATGAAACTCCGAATATTATCGAAAACGGTTCGCCCTTCTTCTATTGCCGATACAATCGTGGCGAAGTTATCATCTATCAGAATCATATCAGCCGATTCTCGCGCGACATCAGTTCCTGCTTTACCCATAGCAATGCCGATATCCGCCTCTTTAAGCGCCGGTGCGTCATTGACGCCGTCACCGGTTACCGCCACGATCGCCCCCATGTCCCGTAAGGTCCTCACGATGCGGAGCTTATGAGTCGGCGTGGCTCGCGCAAAGAGCACCTCACCTCTGAGCGCGTCTTCAAGCTCTGCATTGCTCATCCCGTCCAGTTCACGGCCGGTGATCGTCACGGGATCGCTTGCTATCCCCACCTCCTTTGCGATTGCCCTTCCCGTCTCCGGACTGTCGCCCGTTATGAGTATGACGGTGATGCCAGCCTGTTTGCATTTTTCCACCGCACGCGGCACTTCCTCGCGGGGCGGATCCCAGAGCGCGGCGAGTCCGAGGAACACCAGCCCATCCTCGAGCGTTTCTCGCTGGTACTCATCATCGAGCTGCTTTTTGGCAAACGCCATCACGCGCATGCCCCTGCTCGCATAATCCGAGACTTGCGCTTTTATTCGCTCCCTGTCCTCCGCACCAAGGTTTTTGGAGGCGTTTTTCCCCGCAGCAATGCGAGTGCATCCTGCAAGTATGATCTCGGGTGCACCCTTCGCGTAGAGTACGAGTACGTCATCTTTACGGTTCACCGTGCTCATCATCTTCCGTTCCGGAGTGAAGGCGAGTTCCTCCACGCGTTCCCACTGAGTTTGCACCTCGTCCATGACGGCCAGTGCAGCTCGCAGAAGTGCCGCCTCGGTCGGCTCACCAATTACCTTGTTTCCTTCTACTTTCGCATTGTTGCACAGGATCGCGCCGAGCAGCAATTCGCACGGCTCCGCTTGACTTATTCTGCTACTGCCGGTGGGTGCTGTGTAAAGGTACTCGAGGGTCATCTCGTTCTTCGTGATGGTCCCGGTTTTATCCGTGCATATCACGGTCGCATCTCCCAATGTCTCCACTGATGAGAGCCTCTTTACGAGCGCATTCTTCTTTGCCATGCGCTGAGTAGCAAGGGAGAGGGATAACGTGACTGTGGGCAGCAGCCCCTCAGGAACGCACGCCACGATAATACCAATGGCAAAGAGGAAGTTGTCCCAGACGGTTATGCCGATGAGATCCCCGGCGGCGAAAAATATCAGGCCGAGACCGATTGCTATACTGGCAATGACACGAATCACCAGGGTAAGCTCTCGCTGAAGCGGTGTAGGCGCCTCTCCCACCTCCTGCGTGAGATGGGCTATCTTCCCAAATTCCGTCGCCATGCCGGTGGCAAAGACTGCCGCGATACCATTCCCCCGCACCACGGTCGATCCGGAATAGATAAGGTTAGCAAATTCGATATCGCTCTCTTCGGGAAGATCCGTCCTTGGTTGCGGCTCTGATTCGCCCGTCAGGGTAGAGTTGTCCACGGCAAGGTCAACCGCTTTGATCACTCGTGCATCTGCAGGCACACGGTCGCCTTCCTGCACCACCACGATGTCTCCGGGCACGATCTCTTTTGCGGGTATCTGTACTTCCTCGCCACCTCGAATCACGCGGGCTTGATGTGGCATCAACTTTTTTAACGCCTCTGAAGCTTTCTCCGCACGGTATTCCTGCAGAAAGGAGAAGAAGCCGTTGATGAAGATCACTATGATTATCGCATAGCCCAGGTTTGCCATGCTCACATCCTCTCCAAGGCGGCTTGCGAGAATGGCGAGTCCGGCGGCGATCCACAGGAGTATCGCGAACCAGTTCACCAGGTGGGATGCGAATTGATATGTCCGGCGAACCTGTTTTCGCTTAACGATTACATTTGCTCCGAAATCCCCGAGCCGTCTTTCTGCTTCCTTGCTCGTTAAGCCCAATTCAGTAGTATTCAGTTCTCGGAGCACCTGCTCTTTCGAGAGGGTGTGAATCTTCATGGTTGTGGTCTCCAGACTAAGACGTCACAGAGTATGTGGGATAACAGTTCTTCGATTGGATTACCGGCTACTACCTGTTTTAAGACCCCCCTTCGACTTGCTCCCACGAGCACAAGCGTGTGTCTTCCGATCGCCGCTTCCTTGAGAATGGCCGTGGTGCTACTGGACGCCACTACGGCGCGCATCTCAACCGGGACACCTTTTTCCTTCAGTGCCTTTGTCACTGGCATCATATTCCCCTCGCCATAACGGCGGAGTTTCTGGAGCTTTTCTGTAGGGAGGTAATACCAGTGCTGGCGCTCGACCACATGCAGGAGCTCGACCTGATAGTGGTAATAGGCAGCAAGGCTCGAGGTGAGCAGTATCCGTTCGCCGGGGTTGTTTTCTCTGTGCGCAACGGGTACGAGCATGCTCTTCCCCCTCTTCGCTATTCCTGCGGGTTTCACGGCGAGGACGGAGCACGGCGCTTTGAGCATGAGCTTCTGAGTGATGCTCCGCACAAAGAAGCGATGATCTCCCCTGCGGGTAGCTGCGACTACCAGGTCGGCATGTTCTCCGGTAACCGCGTCGAGTATGGTTTTTACAACTTCCCCGCTTCGAACCGCGCCGCTCGGGTGGATACCACAGCCCCCTGCCTGGTGGCAGACGCGTTCCACGGCAGCGGATAAATCCTCCCGCTCCACCTCGCCGGTATCAACCGCAAGGACGATCAATTCACTCCCGCATGAGGTGGCGATGGCTATGGCATGGCGAGCTGCGAGTTCGGAATGGAACGAGCCATCCACCGCGGATACTATTTTCCGATATGATGTATCCCCCCTTACCATTTGGTCTGCTCCTTTATACAGGCTATAAGTATATAGTGCGTGATCTACCTTTTGACTTATAGCGGCTCGAATCCCTTAATGAGCGAACGGAAAACCATCAAAGCCGGAATGATCTCCAGACGACCGATCCACATGTTCACTATCAGCATCACTTTCCCGATACTCGAGAGGCCTGCGTTGGTGATGCCCGTGGACAGCCCCACATTCCCCTGTGCCGAAGCAACTTCAAATACAATTTCGCTCAAGGTGTACTGGGCGGCGACGACGTGTGCTAACACACCTACACCGAGGAACAAGAATACGATCCAGAGGAGGATGACCGAATTTGCTGCTGATGAGATTCGGTTGAATTGATCTTCATTTAAGAACCTGTCCCCGAATCGAATGCCTTTTATCGCCCTTCTCGGTAAGAGCGTTTTTGTTAATGACCACCTAATCCCCTTCCACGCTATTACTGCCTTTATAAGTTTAATCCCACCGGCCGTCGAGCCCGCCCCGCCACCGATAATCATCGCGAGAGCTACTATACCGAGCGCAGTTCCTGACCAGAGTCGCACATTGGTCGTCTGGAATCCAGTGCAGGTGATTCCAGAGATGAGTTGAAAGGCAGAGAACCGGAAAGAGGCAACGAGAGAACCGTAGGCGGTGAAATAGTTCTCCAAAAAGAGGGGGATGAACAGCAGGAGGAGTATGACAAAAAGGGCTCGGCATTGCATATCATTCAGAAACGCTTTTATATCCCCTTTTAATACCCGGTAATGCACCAGAAACGGGATGGCCCCGAGGATCATTAGGGGTATGATCGCCAGTTCGATCTGGGGATTGTTATAAAAAGCTATGCTGGTATCGGTTATAGAAAACCCACCGGTTCCAATACCGGTCATCGCGTGATTTATCGCTTCCCAGGCACTCATGCCCGCGAGATAAAAGAGCGCGATGCCGAAGGCAGTGAGAAGGAGATAAATCCACCAGATGATGCGCACGGTGGAGATAACGCTCGGGTGTATCTTCTCCTCGCGCGCTTCCGCTTTGTAAAGGAGAGAGGAAGCCGTTCCCGGACGCGCTAAGATCGTCACCATCAGCACAATCACTCCAATGCCGCCCACCCACTGCATCAAGCTTCGCCAGAACTGCACCGTATGCGTAAGCGCAGAAGGATGCGCGACCATCGTCAATCCCGTCCCCGTCCAACCGGACATGCCCTCGAAGAAAGAATCGAGGGGGTTCATGCCTTCAATGAAGATGAACAGGAGTGAGCTAACTGCGGGGACAATGAGCCACGCTAATGCTGCCGTAATCATAGCGTGTTTCAGCTCGGGCTCTTTCTCGCTCCTGCAGAAATGTCTGAGCAGTAAGCCGAGGCCAAGAGTAGAAAGAGCGATCAGGAGCACGGCGTCCAGGAGGAAGAGCTCATTGAAAAAGCCAGAGACGATGAGCAGCACGAGCATGAGAACTCCCACAATACCCAGAATACTGCCGAGATCTTTAAGCACGATTCTCAAGTTTGGAAACACGTATCATCCACTCCTGCGTTCGTAGTAGCACGTTAAAGAGTAAGTCTAAAATCTCCCTTTCCCTCTGGTTTATTTTTTACCGTGGTTATATCTATCAATCAAACACTTCGATAAAAAGAACCTTGTGCTTTTTTCTTTAATTAAGTATGATTCTCCTTTGTAAAAAGGGAATAGGTGCATGGACAACCGGATCGTTTTCGGCAGCGTTGGGAGCGTCATCAAGTATCTCGGTATCATGATGATTGTGCCGCTGGCCGTGGCATTCTGGTATGGCGACCGACCAGTACGTCTCACGTTCTTCATGGTTCAAACCTGGCTCATCCCGCTGGCGATGACCGTCATCTTCGGATTGATTTTGGAGAAGAAAGTGGGTACGACGGGGGTGATAAAGAGACGAGAAGGGTTTGCCATTGTTGCCCTGGGGTGGCTCGCGGTTGCCTTTTTCGGTGCGCTTCCCTACATCTTCTCAGCGACGTTAAGTCCAATTGACGCTTTTTTTGAGTCCATGGCGGGCTTCACCACCACGGGCTCCACCGTGATGCTGAACCTTGATCAGGTCGATCGCAGTATCATTTTCTGGCGAAGTTTCACGCAGTGGATTGGCGGTATGGGCGTCATTCTGCTCTTCATTGCGATTCTTCCGACCTTCGGCATTGCGGGCAGCCAGTTGTTCGACCGCGAATTCCCGGGACCGATGGCAGAACGGATTCGACCGCGAGTACAGGTGACCGCACGAATGCTCTGGTCGATCTACGTGGTATTGACCTTTATAGAAGTATTGGCGCTGTTCTTCGTGGCAAAGATGCCCTTGTATCACGCGCTTTGCAATACCTTCAGCACGCTGCCGACGGGTGGCTTTTCTCCTGATCCTGCAAACATCGCCGGCTACATGAACCCCCGAGCTGACTTCATTATCATGGTCTTCATGTTCCTCGGCGGGATGAACTTCATCTTGCACTACTCGCTGGTGAGAAATCCCCGGAAGATACTGGCGAACAGGGAATTTCAGGCCTATTGCTTCTTTATGTTCGCGGCTATTGCCATCTTAGTCGCCGATTTGTACATCCGGAACTATTACTCCTCATTGCTCGATGCATTCCGCTATGGCGGCTTTCAGGCTATCTCGTTCATGACCACGACGGGCTTCACCACCGCGGATTTTGATGCGTGGTCACATTTGGCCAAGATCGTGCTGTTGAGTCTGATGTTCATTGGCGGCTGCGGCGGGTCAACCGGCGGGAGCATAAAAGTCATCAGGATCTACGTGCTGCTCAAAACCATCAAGCAGCGGATTCACAGGATACTCTATCCTCATGCGATCTTCGTACTGAAGATCGGTGGTAAGCCGATCTCTGAGGACATCATTCAAGGGATCAGTGCGTTCTTCATCTCTTATATCATGGTCTTCGCTCTGGGCTCAATTGCCATGGCTGCGTTGGGCTTAGACATACTCAGCGCTGCCTCTTCCGTAGCAACGACCCTCGGCAATGTCGGTCCCGGCTTTGGTCTTGTAGCGGCCAATTACGCCTCTGTTCCAACGATAGGGAAACTCATTTTGTCCTTTTGCATGTGGCTGGGGCGGTTAGAGATCTTCACCGTCTTCGTTCTGCTCTCACCCGCATTTTGGAAAAGGTGATGCGTGCGCCGTTTCTGCCGTGATTAAATTCAATCGAAATGCACGCAGAAACAAGAAGAAAGACGCAACTGCCTGCCGTTCCCTCCATCTAACTAATACCGTCTAGCAGGCACTTAACTCAGAAGACTTTGTCATGGGCGAAGAGGGCACTTATCGCCTCTACTTCCTTCGCCTTCGCGAATATCGTTACGTGATCGCCGGCTTCGATGACCGTATCCCCTTTCGGCATGATTACATCGCTATTTCGCTCTATCGCTACCACGATCCCTTTCTTTATATTCAGTTGCGACAACTCCTTACCTACGGCACGCGAATCCTCAGAGACCACGACCTCAAATATCTCAGCCTTCCCCCCACCGATAGTAAGAAAATCTTTTATCTTCGGTCGTTTCGCCGAGAGGTAGAGATGCCGCGCAACGGTCATGTCCGGGTTTTCAAGCATGGTGACGTTCGCTTTCTTGAACATATCCACGTGCTCTTCCTGATTCACCACGGCGATGGTATTCTTTGTACCCAGTTCCTTTGCCGTGAGCGCCATCATCAAGTTATCCGCATCGTCCGAGGTGGTGGCGATGAGCGCGTTCGCCCGTTGCGCATTCGCTTCCTCTAAGGTTGATTTCTGCGTTGCATCGCCAACGATCGTGAGGACATCGTATTTCTCCGCGATCTCCTTGCACCGCTTCTCCATCTCATCTATGACCACCACGTCATTCTTGTCTTTCGTCGCGATGTCCACCAGATTCTTGCCGATTCCGCCGAGCCCTACTATGATCAGGTACAAAACCGAGCACCTCGCTTATCGTTTTGTCTCTACTAAATAATATCAGTTTCTATTTTTTCCTTACTTAATTTCTCTTTTACGTATCTTAACCCTTCGTCAAGAGCTTTATCCACCAGTTCTATCTTTACACCGCCACCCTGAGCGAGCGTCGCGGTTCCGCCACCACCGCCCCCGTATCTCTGGGAAACGTGCTGTAACCACTCGTTAGCATTTATCCTGTCGCTCAACTGAGCAGGGACTTCATAAACGCAACTACCCGATGAACCACTGACGAGCATCGTCGTGTTACCCTGTTCTGCAAGCTGTGATGAAATACTCCTCAACGCCTTCGGAGTGGGCTCGGGCACCACCGCGGCAATTACGTGAACGCCTTCTATTTCTTGCGCTTGCCCTTGCAGCCGCTCGAGCTCCAATTCTGCAATTTCACCTTGCAGCCGCTCGTTCTCTTTCCTTAACTCTTTCCATTCCTCAAAGAACCGTTCAGCCACAGAGGGCAGTTTCTCCGGGGGGACTTTTAATACGGTAGCTGACTGCTTTATCAGGTCTTCCTGCGCTTGTATCGCCTCGATTGCAGCTTCTCCTGCTGCGTACTCCAATCGCTCGATACCATCCTGTATTCGCTCGATGCGCAAGATCTTTATCGGGCCGCACTCGCCCGTCTTCGACAGATGTGTACCCGCACACGCCTGTACATCCTCGTCCTCGCCGATTCGTACTATTCGTATCTTCTCACCGACAGGCACGCCGCCCTGATAAATACGAGAGCCGTATTTCCGCTCTGCTTCGGTTCGATCCACAAAACCCGTATGTATCTCCAGATTATCCATGACGATCTGGTTTGCAAGCATTTCGATTTCTTTTCGCTCAGCATCAGAGATCCGCTTGAAGTGCGCGATATCAATCCTTGCTCGCTTTTCACCCTTCTGCGCGCCCGCTTGCCAGACGTGATCGCCCAGCACCTTTCGCGCTGCACAGACGACGATGTGCGTTGCAGTGTGATGCTTCTTGTGCGCGGTTCGCCGCTTAGGATCCACACGCCCGGATACTTTCGATCCTGTGCTTAGCGTTCCGTCCTCGAGTTTATGAAGGATAACGCCCTCAACTTCCTGCACATCCACGACCCTTACGGGCTCCGCACGCTCTTCACCGTTCTGCTGCACCACCGTCAAGGAGCCGGTATCCGCAGGTTGGCCACCGCCCTCCGGGAAGAAGAGCGTCTTATCCAGCACAACAGAATCATCAACCACAGCGAGAACCGTAGCTTCGAACGCTAAAGCTGAAGGCTCCTCATAATACAGCTTTATCGTCGCCGGAATTGTCTTCATCTTCTCTCTCATACCTTCTACAGAGGGCTCCACCTCCTCCTTCTGTTCCTCACTGTGCATACGAGCGACCAGCGTGTAAAAGTCCTCGGGAATATCCACGCGTACTTCATTCCCTGATTTCGTGTTCTTCAAGGTGGATACCACGTCTTTCACAAATTCCGGCGGTAGACCGTGCGTATCGTATAAATTAATGAGCTGGTCAATGGGTACTGTTTGCTCTGGTTTATTTTTATATTCCGTAACGAGCTGCTTTATGATTCGCTCGCCTTTTACGAGTGTCTCGTTATATCGCTGCTGCTCGAGCGAGACGATTTCGACGATTCGATCTATCGCTCGGAGCAACTCAGGGAAAGAGTTTCTGAGCGTTTTTATCTGCAGGAGTATGATCTCTTCCAGCGGAGTTTCTATTTCGAGCGATTTTAACATCCGGAACGCTCGTCGTAAGACCAATCGCGCCAGATAGCCCTCTTTCGCATTGGAAGGCACGATGCCATCGGCGAGCATGAACGCCAGGCATTTTGTATGATCGGCAACCGCATAGATTGTTTCTATTGGCCCCACTATGGCTTGAAGTTCTTCAAGTGAGATACCCAACTGCTCTGCTATCGCGACCCGGCTCAGAGCGCCGGACCAACTCGCCTGCTTTAAAATCAGCTCGGGATGTGTCTCTAACGGATGCTCGATTCCCGCGGCGTTTACCAACTCACGTATCACGTCCGGAAACATCGCGTCATAGACCGTCGGCGTGCCTTTAGAAGCCCAAACAAAGCGCTCCAGCCCGTAGCCGGTGTCCACGATGTACGTGTCCATCTTATGATACGGTTGACCTCCCAAGTGTATGTCACCGCGCGGGGATCGCTCGAGATCCATGAAGACAAGTGTGGCAAGCTCTAATCCGCCGGAGATGACTTCGAGACACGGTCCCGCATTGCCGCCTCCCATCCACGGCGCTTCCTTATACGTTACACTCTCCGTAGCCACGCCAACTTGCTGCAAAAACTCATCGCAGTACCTCACGGTCTCGTTCTTCCAGTATATCTCTTCCACGCCTCGTTTATTGAAGGCGTGATGGCCCATCATCTCGAAAGCGGTTAAGTGACGACCGCTCTTACCTATGGATTCGAGGTCTTCAAGCCGTATACAGGGTTGCGAGATGACGAGCGGGTTCGCAGGCGGTGGGACTTTGCCGGACGTTACAAACGGTTGAAAATCAGCAATCGAAGCGATGGTGAGATAAATATCGTCGCGCCAGCGCGCTACTACCGGATACCTGCTCAGTCGTGTGTGAGAACGCTGCTCGAAGAAGGAGAGGAATGCTTCTCGTACCTCATCCGGACTTCGCTCTTTGAAGATGGGCGAGCCAATAAACGAATAAATCTCACAGGGGGCATCGCCGCACGTCGCTCTCTCACCGTCACGAGCCCAGAAGTACGAGCCGCACTTCTCGCAGTGCTTCCTTGTGAATCCGTTCTCCTTGAAGTATTCCAGTGCGTAATCCTCGTTCTTCATTTTTTTCTTATGCAGATGGGGAAGCGAGACTTAAAAAGCTTTTTGTTTTCTTTCTTCACGACCGTTCGCTTCCGTCTCTTCGGTCTTCGTTTAGCAGTGTGAAGGGAGGGATGACAGCTTGTCATGGAATGAATAAGCGATAAACTACCTACGGATTTAGTGCCCTAAAACTTTTTCTTACTAAGAAAGCGTTTCTCTTATTTAGTAACGATGCAGGGGATACTTTCGGGCGGTCAGGTCGTGGTAACAGAGCTTGACGCAGATAGCTCTGAGTTTCGCGGGTACGGCCGGAAGACGGGTAAAGGTGGAACGGATGAAAGCGAGAGTAACGTCACGCTATCGCTGGAGGAGGCTGCGTTTCTGCTCGAAGCGGGGAAGCTGGTAATCACGAAAGGGCGGGGAAAAAAGCACGTTTTAACGTTTGAAGAGTTCTTGGAGCATTCATTGGAGTTCGTTCCGAACTTTGGAGCGCGCTACATCGTCTACAAGGATCTGAAGGAGCGCGGCTATTTCGTGCAGCCAGGGGGAATTGATTTTTGGCTTTATCCACGCGGTGCGAAACCGGGCGCGAAGCCAGCGCGGTATTTCATCCGCATTTTATCAGAGCGTGAATTCTTAGCGGTAAAGGACTTGGAGGGACTCATTGATTTAGCGCATAACATGCGTAAGGAGCCAATCATTGCGGTCGTGGATGACGAAAGTGACATCACGTACTACGAAGTGAAGGGAGCAACGTTTGATGCAATTGGCAAGCGCGCGACGCGCGGAGGAGGAGACGGAAAAGAGAGCGGTAAAGCGTTTTTACTTGGTGATAAGGTAATCTTGTGGGATACCGACTTAGCGGCGGACATCCACAAGAACGATTTTTACGGCACATTAACGAAGGAGAATCGGCTACTCCTGTCGTTCGTTGAAGCGGCATATTTGATAAAGAGAGGGCTGCTGGATCTCGATTTCGATGCGTTCGTCGAGCATGCAGCACGCGTAGAGAGCAATTTCATGGCTAAATACGCAGTTTACACGGATTTACGGGAAAAAGGGCTGACAGCAAAGACGGGTTTTAAATTTGGCTCGCATTTCAGAGTTTACAAGGCGCTGGATCAAAAACATTCGCTTGATTTGATCCATGTGCTCCCCCACGAGCATGTTTTCTCAATGCCTGAATTGGCACGCGCAGTACGGTTGGCGCACGGCGTGAAGAAGCGGATGGTTTTCTCGTTCAAAACGGCCGCTGGTGAGGAAAGCAGAATCAGATATGTGGTCATAGGCAGGATGAAGCTGTAAGACAAAAGTTTGCAAATAAGCCCCATTTATAGTCAAAACCCAAACAATTCATACTTAACACCCTCGCCTAGAAACCGCTCGATCCAGCCATGCGCGAAACTAAGCCGTGATGAAAATTCCTCAAAA